>CAMWRO010000096.1 GCA_947176615.1 uncultured Porphyromonadaceae bacterium | reverse complement strand
GACCATATAACAGCAACGTCACGCCCCCACATTAAGAGGGGCAACATGGCCTTGCACGACAATACTCTCACCATCCCCGAGTCACAATGGCTCGTCAGCGACCGCATAATGACTGACTTGATGAAGGTGTGAAAAAACGGCAGAAAGGATGTCCTTTCTGCCGTTTTTTCACACCTTCATCAAGGTTATTCTTTATCCTTCGGTTTGTAAGGGGGAGGGGTCGGGACGTTTTTTGCGTCGCCGGGAATGAGAGTCTGTGAGGGGTCGAAATCAGGAGCCTTATCGGCGGGAGATTCTGACTTAACTTCCTCGGCAGTGGTATCTTCCACCCCGTTGTTTTGCTCATTCTGCTCGGCGAGACGCTTGGCGTCACGCTCGGCCTGCAGACGCATGATTTCCTCGGTGCGGGAACGCCAGCGACGTTTTCCAAATATCTGCACAAGGTCTTCGGCATACATCACCTCGCGTGTCAGAAGCGTCTCGGCGAGCTTGGCATGTCCGGCGGCCTGCTCGGTCAAAATCTTTTTGGCACGGTCATATTGCTCGGCGATAATGCGCGAAACCTCTTTGTCAATCTCTTTGGCACGTTCCTCTCCGTAGGGTTTGGAGAATCCATACTCGCGACCTGTAGAATCATAATAACAGATATTAGGCAACACGTCGCTCATGCCGTAGTAAACCACAATCGCGTAGGCCATTTTCGTCACTTTCTCAAGGTCGTTCAACGCACCTGTCGAGACTGTACCCATCACAAGTTCCTCGGCGGCACGACCTCCGAGAGTCATACATATCTGGTCAAGCAATGCCTGCACAGGGGTAATCTGACGTTCTTCAGGCATATACCAAGCGGCACCGAGGGCCATTCCGCGCGGAACAATCGATACTTTAACCATCTCGCTCGAATATTCGAGGAACCATGACACGGTCGCATGACCCGCCTCATGGATGGCGATGGCACGTTTTTCGTCATCAGAAATAATCTTGGAACTGTGTTCAAGGCCACAGATGATGCGGTCAATCGCCGCCATGAAACTATCGCGGTCAACAGTCTTTTTATTGTTACGGGCAGCGATAAGAGCAGCCTCGTTGCACACGTTGGCAATGTCGGCACCCGAGAATCCGGCAGTCTGCCGGGCCATCAGGTCAACATCGACAGTATCGTCGGTCTTGATATTGCGAAGATGGACGTTGAACACCTCGATGCGGTCTTTCAGCTCGGGAAGGTCGACCTGAATCTGACGGTCAAAACGCCCGGCACGGAGGAGAGCCTTGTCAAGGATGTCGACACGGTTGGTGGCTGCAAGGATAATCACGCCGCTGTTGGTCCCGAAACCGTCCATTTCGGTAAGCAGCTGGTTAAGGGTGTTTTCACGCTCGTCGTTGGCACCCATGTTGGGATTCTTGCCGCGCGCACGTCCCACAGCGTCAATCTCGTCTATAAACACGATACAGGGAGCTTTCTCCTTGGCCTGACGGAAAAGATCGCGCACACGCGAGGCTCCGACACCGACAAACATCTCCACAAAATCGGATCCCGACATAGAGAAGAACGGAACATTGGCCTCGCCGGCAACAGCCTTGGCAAGGAGGGTCTTACCGGTTCCGGGAGGACCTACAAGCAGCGCGCCCTTCGGGATTTTGCCGCCGAGATCGGTATATCGTTGCGGGTTACGCAAAAATTCCACAATTTCCTTTATCTCGGTCTTGGCCTCGGAAAGACCTGCGACATCCTTGAAAGTCACATTGGTGCCTTCATCTTTGTCAAACATTTTTGCCTTGGATTTGCCGACATTGAAGACACTGCCGGCACCGCCGCCGTCACGTCCCGACATGCGCCTCATCATGAAAATCCACACAGCGACAAAGAGAATGATGGGGCCAAACGACCATAACAACGCGGTGTAGTCGCTGCTTTTTTCATATTTTACCTCGCCGGTAAACTTTCCTTCGCTACGCCACACTTCAATCTGATCCTGAATCTTGTCGGCCGACGGTATATCGGTCACAATCTTTGCCGTGGTTCCTTTTCCGGCCTGATACTGGGATTCATGGAACACTTTCGAGGCCAGCGAATCGCTCAAGAATGCCTCGGCGCTGTTGGTATTGGTGAAGACGGTGATTTTCTTCACGCCGCCCGAGCCGACATATTCTTCAAATTTGGTGTAGCTGACCTCCTTGGTCAACGAATTGTTATCGAGATACAGCATCCCAAGCAGAAAAACGACTACGATGGCATACATCCAGTACAGATTGAACTTGATGCCGCCTTTTTTGCCGGGTTTCGGGGAGTGCGGAGGAATTGGAGAACTCATTTTAAGAGATGCTTAAATTTAGTTTAGTGTTATGTTAGTATTGATCAGGTATTTCTTCAATCACGGCATCGCTCCACAATTCTTCAAGATTGTAACGGGAGCGCTCCTCGGGAAGAAATACATGTACAATCGTGTCGCCATAGTCGATCACAATCCATTGCGAATTGGCGTAACCGTCGTAGCTATATGGCTTGATTCGTCCATTTTCGAGAAGATATTCGCGAACAGAGTCAGCGATAGAGGTCACATGCATTGTCGATGTGCCCTCGCAGATGACAAAACGATGAGCTGCGGCGGTTTCAAGCTCGCTCATATCGACTATAGTAATTCGACGGGCCTTGCGTTCCTGCAATCCTTCGATTATCATGGAGAGAGTATCTGTCTGGTTGTTGGTTTCAGTCATGTATAGTGTTGAAACGGTTTTACAAATATATATTTAAAATGTGAATGAATCTCTGAGTGACAAAAAGCACTCACTTGTGGCTACAAAGTTACAGAATAATCCTGAATATGCAGCCTCTTTTACGTTCATTTGCTTTTAAAACAATTTTTTTGCTTTTTTAGTTCTACTCATACCTCATAGAGCTTGCCGGCGATAGCGTGGCAATGATGCGTGATGGCAGAATCAGCACGAGGGCAGCAATGACCACTACCGCGACATTGAGACCGACCACCCACCACCAGTTGACTTCAACCGGAACATAGTCAAGGTAATAAGCCTCGGGATCAAGCGGCAGCAGATGCCACGCGCGCTGAATGAAAACAATTCCGAGACCGACAATGTTGCCTATAATCAATCCTCGGGCGACAAGCCTCTCGGCCACAATAATAAATGTGCGTTCAATCATGCGGTTACCTGCTCCGATAGCCTTGAGTATCCCGATCATCCCCACCCGTTCAAGAATGATGATGAAGAGACTGGAAACGAGTGTGAACCCCGAGACAAGGGCCATCAAGATGAGGATAACTACAACATTGGTATCAAGCAGGGCGAGCCAGTTGAAATAGAGCGCGGCTGTGTCATGTACATTTTCCACAGTGTATAACGTGTCAATAGAACCCGAATACAATCCCTGCAACAGGGCATCGCCAAGTTCACGGCCCACCCGGTCAATCGTATCGTCATCAGGCAGTCCCGATATTTCAATAGCCGATCCGCAGTCAGCTTCTTCCCCGTTAAGCCGCTGAAGCATTTCAAGCGACCCGAAGGCATAAAGAGCGTCATATTCACCGAAATGGGTATCGTATATCCCGGCAACGGTCAGGCGCCGCGCCCGGGGGACATCCCCGTTAAAAAAATAGGCATTGACACGGTCTCCGGATTCCAGTCCGAGCCGGGATGCCACAGTGGCTGAAATCACGACATGATACAGCGTCGAGTCAGCGGCATAGTCGGGCATTAATCCGGCCACGATATTTGACCTCATAAACGGTGAATCATCATCGGGCGTCAGCCCCTTGACAACTACTCCAGCAAACGCACTATCGGTTTTAAGTATGCCGGGGCGTCGCGCAACGAGTGACAATTTGGCACCTTCGGGAAGCGCTGACTGGATGAGCGACCGAAGTTGCGGGGTCAGTCTCACCACGGTTCCGTCAACAGAGTCATTACCATAAGTTTTCTGAGCCACAACGGTCAACTGCGCATCAAATCCCATGACTTTCTCGCGAATCTGATGCTTGAATCCCAACACGACAGATACCGACACAAGCATTACCACCAAGGCCAATGCTATACCGGCCACGGCAATGACCACGCCGGTCGAGGATCCGCGCCCCGAGGCCGTTGTCAACTGCATCCTGCGTGCGATAAAAAATTCGATGCTCATTTCGAGTGGCAAAGTTAAGGATTAAATTTGATTTGGCATGAGATTTGCATTCAACATTATCACGAGATTGTTTGTTAAATTTTAAACAGATTTTTCAAAAACGTGATAACTATTTATATACACTCGATATGAACTTCAACAACTTTACGATTAAATCTCAAGAAGCGATTCAGAAAGCCGTGGAGATAACCAAGGCCGAAGGCAACCAAGCCATCGAGCCGGTCCATCTGCTGAAAGGAGTCATGAGCGAGGGCGAGTCGTTGATAAACTTCATCTTTTCCAAAGTTGGAGCCAATGTACAGGGACTTGCCCGACAGGTTGACGCCCAGATTGCATCGCTCCCGAAGGTGAGCGGAGGCGAACCTTATCTGAGCCGCAGCTCCAACGATGTCCTGCAAAAGGCCCTTGACATCGCCAAGAAGCAGGGTGACGAATATGTCACTCTCGAAGCGTTGCTCATGGCCATTTTCGCAATCAACTCTCCCGCATCTACCATCCTCAAAGATGCCGGACTGAGCGAAAAAGAACTTCAAGGCGCGGTCAACGAGCTGCGCAAAGGAAAAAAAGCGACTGACCAAAGTGCCGAGGACACATACAACGCACTGTCAAAATATGCCATCAACCTCAATGAGCGTGCGCGCGAAGGGAAACTTGACCCGGTTATCGGCCGTGATGACGAAATCCGACGCGTGCTTCAGATTCTGAGCCGACGCACCAAAAACAACCCCATGCTTATCGGAGAACCGGGTACAGGCAAGACTGCGATTGCCGAGGGGCTTGCACAACGTATCGTGAGAGGAGATGTCCCTGAAAACCTGCGCACAAAGCAGATTTACTCGCTCGACATGGGCGCACTCGTCGCCGGAGCCAAGTACAAAGGTGAATTTGAGGAACGACTGAAGGCCATTGTAAACGAAGTGACCGGTGCCGACGGGGAAATAATCCTTTTTATCGACGAAATCCACACTCTCGTGGGTGCAGGTAAAGGCGAAGGCGCGATGGATGCCGCCAACATCCTGAAACCGGCTCTTGCCCGAGGCGAACTTCGCAGTATCGGTGCCACCACCCTTGACGAGTATCAGAAATATTTTGAAAAAGACAAAGCGCTTGAACGCCGTTTCCAAAAGGTGATGATCAACGAACCTGACGAGGCAAGCGCCATCGCCATCCTCCGAGGGTTGAAAGAACGCTACGAAAACCACCACAAGGTGCGCATCCGCGACGAGGCGATTATTGCCGCCGTAACCCTCTCAGAACGTTACATCACCGACCGTTTCCTTCCCGACAAGGCTATTGACCTTGTCGACGAGGCGGCATCAAAGCTAAGGCTTGAAATCGACTCGGTACCGCAGGCCCTTGACGAGATTTCACGCAAGATTGCGCAAAAGGAAATCGAGCGCGAGGCCATAAAGCGCGAGGGCGACAAGGAAAAAGTCAAGGACATCGAGCATGAGCTTGCCCAACTGCGCGAGGACGAGAAGGAATATTCGGCCAAATGGCGTGCTGAAAAAGAACTGATCAACAAGATTCAGCAAAACAAAATCGACATCGAGCAGCTGAACTTTGATGCCGAGCGTGCCGAGCGTGAAGGTGATTATGCCAAAGTGGCCGAAATCCGTTATTCGCGCATTCAGGAAAAGGAAAAGGAAAACGCGACGATTCAGGAACAGCTGCGCATGATGCAAGGCGAAAAGGCCCTCATCAAGGAGGAAGTCGACTCGGAAGACATCGCCGATGTCGTGTCGCGCTGGACAGGCATTCCGGTAAACAAGATGGTGCAGACCGAGAAAGACAAGCTGCTCCACCTCGAAGCCGAGCTCCACAAGCGTGTCGTCGGGCAGAACGAGGCTATCGCCGCCATCGCCGACGCCGTGCGCCGCAGCCGCGCCGGACTTAACGACCCGCGCCGCCCGATAGGGTCGTTCATCTTCCTCGGCACTACAGGTGTGGGCAAGACCGAGCTTGCCAAGGCTCTGGCCGAATATCTCTTTGACGACGAGAATATGATGACCCGAATCGACATGAGCGAGTATCAGGAGAAACATGCCGTGTCGCGACTCGTCGGCGCGCCTCCCGGATACGTCGGATATGACGAAGGGGGCCAATTGACCGAGGCCGTGCGCCGCAAACCTTACTCGGTCGTCCTTTTCGACGAAATCGAGAAAGCGCATCCCGACGTGTTCAACATCCTGCTACAAGTCCTTGATGACGGACGACTGACCGACAACAAGGGGCGTATGGTCAACTTCAAGAACACTATAATAATCATGACCTCCAACATGGGTTCAAGCGTTATCCGTGACAATTTCGCCAAGATGACACCTGAAAACCGTGACGAAACCATCGAAAAGACCAAAGGCGAGGTTCTGGAGATGCTCAAACAGACAATCCGCCCCGAATTCCTCAACCGAATCGACGAAACTATCATGTTCACCCCTCTCGACGAGAACGAAATCGAGGAAATTGTCGGATTGCAGATTTCATCGGTCAAAAATATGCTTGCACGCAACGGAGTAACGCTCGAAGTCACCCCGGCGGCGATGAAGTTCCTCGCCGAGGAGGGTTACGACCCGGAATTTGGCGCACGTCCTGTCAAACGAGTAATCCACCGGCTCGTCCTCAATCAGTTGTCAAAAGATATTCTTGCCCAGAAAGTCGACCGAGACCATCCTATAGTCATCGATGTCAAGGACGACAACATTATATTCAAGAATTAACCGTAAACCTTTAAATCAAAAACGACCGGTGCCGAAAACTTTTCGAGCACCGGTCGTGTTATTTATACAGATGTTAAACTATTTTATTTTAATGCGTTATGAAAAAATTTCTTTACTTGCTAATAGCTCTCCCGGCGCTGTTGCTTGTTTCGTCGTGCAGCGATGACGACAATGATCTTCCCAACGTTAGTTTTCAGATTTCCTATTCGGGAGCAGTGGATGTTGACGATGTCTTGTATGTAGTGCAGGGGGATACCCTTGCGATTGATGCCATAAATGTGACTCCCGCCGAAGGGACCAAACCCGCGTCACTCGGCGCAACCACCTATTTTTGGGATTACGCTCCCGTTGCCTCGACCATTACCGTGCCGTTCTCGATGGATTTTGACACCGAGGCTGTTCCCGTGGGCCGACACCTTCTCCAGATTCGCACTTCGGTATTCCAAGTCGACAAATCAGTTGCCTTTGCCGAATTTGCCTACAAAATCATGGTCGTGGAATCGGCCGACGATATTCCCGCCGGTTCTGACGTTGGCGCAGGCGTGCTGACACCTGAAGCCAAACTTCGCACTGATGTTGATTGACATTTGATACACCTAAAGATTTTCGGACGCCCCGGCTGCTCTTTTCGATGCAGCCGGGGCGCTGTGTTACAACATTATATTGTATCACCTTATGATACCGTAAAAATTTTTATTATCAGCGAAAATATCGTACCTTTGCAGAGCATTATTGGCCGACAATCGGGTTGTCAGCCTTACACTTAATCTGGCGATGACTTCGTCAATCGACATAACTATCGAATTACCACATGATTACACCATCATGAGGGATTTATCGCCATGCCCTAAAAGCCGAATCTTACATTTTTTATGATGCCGGCTTACACCAACACCTCAACATTCAGCCTCTCACGCCTTCTGCCGCAGGGACGACCCGAATATTACCGGGCCGCACTCACTGCGCTACGCGATTACGCCCGTTGCGAATCAATTTCCACCGACAATCTCACCCCGGAATTTATAAACGGATTTATTGAACGGTTACTTAAATCGGGAAAATCGCAACACACCGTCGCCGCCTACTTTCGAGCCCTGCGGGCAATATACAATTCAGATGTAAAAAAAGGCATCTGTCACAAGAGTGATGCGTTTAAATTCACAACGACACAGGCAGTTACCTCTCCCGAAACGACTCTGACCGAAAAGGAACTTTCAACCCTCGCCGACAGCGATTTCTCCCCGCTGACATCCTATAACCGCGTGCGCGACCTCATCTTGTTCAGTTTTCACTGCCGGGGTCTTGAAATCAGCGAAATACTCAGGCTAAAAACCGACTGCGTCAACAATCAGCATCTCGTCACAGCAGCAGGCCGCTTCCTCATCACCTCTCCCCTCGCCGAAATCATTGAACGCTATCACACAGCTGATTGCGCATTGCTCTTGGGCAACTCGATGCCCTCCGAGGATGCCATTGGTGGCATAATGGAAAAAATCAACCGCCTGACCGGATTAAAAAAAGACTTACGCTCCGTCTCCATCAGCGCGACATGGGAATCAATCGCCCGCAGTCACCACATCGACCCGGAAATTCTCCCCGACAATACCGCGGCACGTCTCTCGGCCATCATCACCCGCTCGGAACTCCGCTGGTGGGCAATCGTCAACAACGACTTTGGCTGCATCGACAATCTTGCCGAACACATCGCCACACACCGCGACACATTCATCCCGCGACTGACAATCGCCCGGAGAACCCCGCAAGGGATAAAGCGCAGGCCCGACCCGTCAGTGGCAAGACTGATGTTTGTCCGCGCCACCCGCGCCGAAATCCACGACATTCAGCAGCGACTTGCCGACCGCGCGACAGTGATGTACACCTTTGCCGACGGCAACCGGCGCTACTCCCCTGTCCCCGACTATGACATGCACATCTTCCGCCTCGCCGTCACCAACGGCATGAAAGGAGTCGAAGACACCGATGCCGACAACCGGCCCCTGCGCCCCGAACAGCATGTCGCCATCGTCGGCCATCCCCTGTTTGACGGACTGGAAGGCTACATCGAAACCGTCGCCGCCGACCGTGTCAACGTGACAGTGCGCCTCCCCTTCTTCAAGTTGCGCTTTATCACACCCAAAATCCGCCGCGAATTTATCCGCGTCATCCGCTAAACCC
>CAMWRO010000095.1 GCA_947176615.1 uncultured Porphyromonadaceae bacterium | reverse complement strand
GGAAGTGGATGTAGGCGTGGGAGGCTCCGACCATGAGGGCGCCGCCGATGATGTGGCCAATCGTGGCGGGGAGGAGGTGGGCCCACAGGGCTGTGCCGACGGCTATGTCGGCTCCCTCCATCATGCCGAGGGGGATGAAGAACATGTTGGCGATGGAGTGCTCGTAGCCGAGGGCGACAAAGGCCATTACCGGTACCCAGCATCCGGCCATTTTGCCGATTACGGTTTTGGCCGACAGGGCGAGCCACACGGCGAGGCATACGCACCAGTTGGCTCCGATGCCTTTGAGCAGCACCGTGAACCACGGCATGGAGACCTTGGCGGTGGCGATCTTGATGATGGCCGAGTGGTAGGGCTCGGCAGCGGTCAGGCCGCAGAGATAGACCATGAAAAAGGTAAATGCCATCGCTCCGACGAAGTTGCCGAGATAGACCATCACCCAGTTGCGTATCAATGCTGCGGCCGAGTGGCGACCCTTTATCCACGAGGGGATGAGCAGGGCATTATTGCCGGTAAATAGCTCTGCGCCGAGGATGACGACCAGTATCAGTCCGATTGGGAACATCGCTCCGCTAAGCAGACGTTGCAGCGAGGGGTTGCCGGCTGTGATTTCGGGGAATCCGAATCCTACAATCAGCGACAGTATGCCTCCGAGGGCGATGTAGCATCCCGCAAAAAAGGAGGATACCATCAGTCGGCCCGGACGGTTCTGAGATAGTGACGCTTTTGCCGCACCGACTTCGGCTGCGGCTTCGATTGTTTCCCGTGGAGTTCGCATTTTATGTGTGATGAAGTGATTTACTCTACAAAGATACTAAGCGTGATGAAAATATGCAAATCGGTGTGTTAAAAGTTTGGTTTTGTGGCGTAATTATTGGTAATTTGTGTATATTTGCAATCTAAACCATAAAAATCACGACAAAATGACACGCGGGAAGATGACATGCCGGATATTGAAGGAAATCAGGCGGCAGATAGCCGAGGCAAACGATATTGAATATGTGACCTCCGAGTGCCGCTATCAGGGAGAGTGCGCGGGGACGTGTCCCAAGTGCGAGGCCGAGGTGCGCTATCTTGAAAGCCGGCTTGCAGCCCGACAATTGGCTGGAAAGGCGGTTGCCCTTGCTGGCATCTCTGCCGCGATGTTCCTGACCGGGTGCGGCTGTGTTGGCTCGGATGATAGTGAGACAAATGTTTCGGCCACGGAATCTCCGATAGAAACCGAGCATGACGATAGTGTAGCTGTTGACAGCATTGCGATTTTTGCGAATGATATAAAATCTCAACGAGTTGTCAGAGGTGAGATTATTGTGGAAGATGTCTTGAAAGAAATTCCTATAGATGATGACCGTATTTATGAGTGCGTTGAAGAAAAAGCAGTATTTTCGGGAGGGGATAAATATGCATTGATTAGGTATGTTCAGTCTCATATTCGTTATCCAAAGATGGCTAAAGCAAATGGTGTGGAAGGGCGTGTAGTTGTTCAATTTGTAATCACAAAGACAGGGGATATAGGTGATATCAAAGTCGTAAAAAGTAAGGACCCTGATCTTGACAAAGAAGCGGTGAGAATAGTTAGACAGCTCCCTAAATTTACACCAGCTAAAATGAATGGTTACCCTGTAAATTCATGGTGGACGGTTCCAGTAGATTTCCAGCTTAAAGAACATGAATCTTAGCTGTGGCAAATTGCATTGATAAGTTAAAGTAAAAATTAGAATCAATTAACATAAAAATCACGACAAAATGACACGCGGGAAGATGACATGCCGGATATTGAAGGAAATCAGGCGGCAGATAGCCGAGGCAAACGATATTGAATATGTGACCTCGGAGTGCCGCTATAAAGGTGACTGTGCGGGGACGTGTCCCAAGTGCGAGGCCGAGGTGCGCTATCTTGAAACCCGGCTTGCGGCCCGACAATTGGCTGGAAAGGCGGTTGCCCTTGCGGGCATCTCTGCCGCGATGTTCCTGACCGGGTGCGGCGGCACGTCTGATAAAACAGACTCGACAGCGGCTACTGAGCGCGTAGATAGTGTCGCATGTCTTTCGGAGAATGAAGACTCGATTGTTACCCTACACGGTGAGGTCGTGAATAATGTCGGGGATGAAAATTGGATTGTAGAGGAGACAGATGATAATGTTTCTCCGGAGGATAGGCGAGTTTATGATACTGCGGAAGAACAGCCAACGTTTCCCGGTGGCGAAAGTGCGTTTGTCGCTTATGTTCAATCACATATCCGTTATCCTGAACCAGCCAAAACGAATAAAGAGCAGGGCCGAGTGGTTGTGCAGTTTGTCGTTACTAAAACTGGAGAGGTGGGAAAAATCATGGTTGTGAGAGGCGTATGTCCTAATCTCGATAAGGAAGTAGTGAGAGTAGTAAAAACACTTCCTAAATTTATACCCGGTAAAATGAATGGTAAAGATGTAAACGTGTGGTACACGCTCCCGATTCAATTCCGACTTGAGGGGAGCAAGGCATCAGTCGAGGTTCCGGGCAAGAGGGATGAATGGCGACCGCCTTATAAGAGGCGATAGATTGCGGATTTTTTCTTGCTAAATCGCGGGGATGGTGTTACCTTTGCGGTATGATTAAAGCACTGTTTTTCGACATTGACGGGACGCTTGTCAGTTTCAATACTCACCATGTTCCCGAATCTACCATCGAGGCTCTGACTCTCGCCAAAAAGGCCGGTGTAGAGGTGTATATCTCCACAGGCCGACCGTTTGCAATCATCAATAACCTTGATGAAATCAAGCACTTAATTGACGGGTATATCACCGCCAACGGTGCGTATTGCTTTATAGGTGACAAGGTTATTTCCTGTTCTCCCATACCGTTGCACGAGGTGAAGCGCATCGTTGCGAAATGTGACGAGCACGGGGTCGCATGCATTGTGGTGGGCGAGAAGGACATGACGATGGTTAATCCGGATGAGAAAAGCCTGTGGATATTCAACGTCATGCTCAATGTGCCCGACGTGGGCCTCGGGACTCCGCTTGAAAAGGTGCTTTCCCAACCGATTCTGCAACTGACCCCATTTATAACCGAGGCGCAGGAACCCGAGGTTATCGGCAATAGCGACCATCTTGAATCGGGACGATGGTATCCTGATTTTCTCGACATGACGGCACGAGGAGTCTGCAAGGCCGAGGGGTTGAGGGCTATTGCCGCTTACCGGGGATTTTCGCTGGATGAAACGATGGCATTCGGCGACGGCGGCAACGACCTGTCGATTATACAGGCCGCGGGCACGGGTGTGGCGATGGGCAATTCCAACGCCGTCCTCCTCTCCGCCGCCGACTATGTGACGACATCGGTCGATGACAACGGCATCTACAACGCCCTGAGGCATTACGGGGTAATCTGAGCTTTGTAATAGGTGAAGAACCACGAGTAGCTCATGAGCAGGTTCCAATAAAACATATTGCCGTCCTGTTTTAATTCTCCGGCATAACGTTGATAATTCTCCGCGATATCGAGGAAGTTATCCATTCCAAATGCTTCTTTGAACAGATTGATACGGTCAAGCAGGGACTGTAGCTGCTGTATCGCGTTAAGTGTCAGCGAAGTATTACAGGCAATATGCCGCCACACGATTCTGATTTCCTGATATGTCTCGCTGTTAAGTTCTTCCAGAATATTCTTCCATGAGGGTTCCGGTGTTTGTATCGACATCAATCCGTTGACATCATACTTCACAAGTGATTCGCCTCCTTTAACTATCATCAGAGGTTTAAGATAGTCATTGTGTCTCAGGTTGTTGCAACAACACCATTCCGGGCGGGTATTTCTTATTCCGTTGCAGGCCACCAAGAGATTGGTGTGGGCGATTGTGTGAGGCATCATAGGAGAGGATTCGATGTCATCCTGCGTCTTGAAAGGGAGTTTTTTGAACTCCTGCGCCGGCATAACGTCGCGCCCCAGAACAGGGGCATCGGCAGTGTATCTGTTGAATGAGACATTGTCGCATACTTTTGGAATGATATGCTCGATGTTGATGCGGGAGTTTATGTCGACTGTCCTCATGCAGTAGCAGCAATGGTATGACTGCTCCTCCAACAACAGCGGCAACCAACGGTTCAGGTAAACTTTCTTGCGATAGTCGGCAAATGCGTCGGGGGTGGCTATGTCGGGGATAAATCGCGATTCTTCCTCGTTGAAACAATCGCGCAGGAATGTCACATTGATTTCGCGCCCTTCTTTCCGGAACGCGCTCTTATCGACATGAATCATAGTTGCGCCGTTTTGTGTTGAGTTCGGCGAGCACCGGACTTTGCTCTCCCACGATGCCCGTGATTTCGTCATAGACCGACCGGGCCTCGTTTTCAAGGCCGAGGGAGCATAGCAGCAGGTATTTGTCACTTAGCTCCTTGACATTTCTGTTGCGTGACGGGGTGTCCATGAAATCACGCAGGGCGGCATTGTAGTCGATGCCGTTCAGATTGGGGAGTATTTCAGGAAGATTGTCCCCGTTGTGGAACACGAGCACTTGATTGTCTGTGTCGGAGTCTCCCGTAGTCAAATTGGATATGACGGCGACGGAATGGGTTGAGGCTATGAACTGTATAGCGGGGAATACTTTCCGGAATGCGTCAACCACGACTTCTTCGAGAGAAGGATGCAGATGCAGGTCTATCTCGTCGATGAGGACTATTCCTGCCGAGTCAACCGGGCCGTTGAGGATGTAGGACCGATAGGCCAAATCTATAACGATGGAAACAAGGCGGCGGTATCCTGCCGGAAGTTCGGGCAATGAACGTGCCTCCCCGTTTTTATACATTATTTTAAAGACGTAATCTTTCGCTCCGGGGTCGGCGATAAAGTAGTCGATTTCAAATCCGTCGTCAGCACTCAATGGCAACATGGAGACAAATTGCTTTACTTTGTCCTCTATATACTCGATTTCCTCAGCAAGAGGGGCGGCTTTGCGATCAATCTCGTCCTGCTGAGCCTTCAGCGACTGGAGTCTCTGATTTTCTTCAGGGGACAGCGGAAAGTTGCTGTTTTCAAACTCCAAGAGCTCCGATGCGACGCGCAGTGCTGGGGTGTGCAGGGGCATAAACCGGATAATGCGGTTGCAAAGGCGACGTTCCCACACGGATGTGCATGATGCCTCGTCATCCCACTGGTAGTAGCCGAAGTTGCGCGGCATCTTGTCCATTTTGACGGTTTCGAGCGGATAAGATGTCAGCTTGTTGGCCTTATGCGGATATGAGTCAGAGAAGTATGCGAGCAAGGGGTATGTGCCCTCGGTCGATATTCTGTTCAGGACCGTGCTGATTGCGTCCTTGTATTTTGACTGGTACAATGCCGCATTGGGTGCGTTGCGTTTGTACAGGGTCCAGTCGATGGATTCGTTTTGGAAAGTGCCCAAGGCGTGTACCGAGACATCGGGGGCATAAATGCGGCTGTCGCGGTCATAATAATAGTCCCCTAATCCGAATGTCGCAATGTTCAAGCCGGTTGCCCCGGCCGATATAAAATCGTCGCCAAGGGATTTGTCGCTTGAAAAGATGAAACTTACAGCCCTGCACACAGCGTCGATAAACGTGGTCTTTCCCGAGCCGTTGCGCCCGATAAGGATATTGAATCCCGGAGTCAGGTTCGACGAAAAGTGCCTAAACCCTTTAAAGTTATGTATTTCAACAGATGTAAGTTTCATTTCAAGGAATTTGTAACAGTCGGTTGACGCAAAGGTAGTCATTTATATTTATTTGTACAAAATAAGTGAGATAAAACGGTTTTAGTGGCTAAAAACGACAATTTGGAATGAATTTTATTTTTCATTGCGGAAAATGTTGTTTTTGTCAAAATAATTATTTAAATTCGCAATTGTTAAAAACACCGCGTCATGTTGATAGATGATTTTATCTCATATCTGAAGCTGGAGCTTAATAGCTCGGTCAACACGGTCGAGGCTTATCGGAGAGACTTGGGGCAATGGGCTGACTTTGCCACCTCGGGTGACCCGGAGGCTCTGCGTCCGGCCGACATGACGACCGGTGACCTCAGGGTGTGGATTGCCCATCTTGCGAAACAGGGCCTGTCGGCGCGCTCAATCAAGCGCAAGGTTCAGGCTGTCAGGGCGTTTTTCAGGTACATGATGCGCAACCACGGCCTGAAAAGCAATCCGGCTGCCGACCTTCAGCTTGCTCGCGGACGCAAGGAACTGCCTGTCTACATCCGTGAGGCCGAGACCAACGAGATGGTCGGAGATACAAATTATGACCACGGTGATTTCACCGAATTGCGCAACCGGCTTATCGTCGACATGCTCTACTCGACCGGGATAAGGTGCAGCGAGCTGATTTCGTTACGCGACATGAATGTCAACAACGCCAAGGGTGAACTAAAAGTGCATGGCAAGCGTAATAAAGACAGACTCATCCCTTATGGTGAGGAACTGACCGAGATGATTGACAGCTACCGTACACTGCGTGATTCCTCTCCCTCCACCGCCATATCGCCGCGCGACCCCGAGGCTCCTTTCTTTGTCAGGGAGGACGGTCGCCCCATGTACCGCAAGGCGGTCTACAACATCGTCCACGCGAGGATGATCGAGGCGGGAGTGCATGCCCCTCGTCTCAGCCCGCATGTGCTGCGCCACAGTTTCGCGACCGACATGCTCAACTCGGGCGCGCCCATCACCTCGGTGCAACAATTGCTCGGACATTCGTCACTTGTCTCGACACAAGTGTACACCCATATAACTTATCGAGAATTAAAACAAAATTATCAACTTGCACATCCGCGTGCATTAAAAAAAGGAGGATAATATGGACATTCAGATTAAAGCAATTCACTTTGACATCACTGCAAAGCTGACTGAGTTTATAAATAAGAAGGTTGACCGCCTCGTGCGCCGATTCCCGGCAATAAACACCGTTGAGGTAACGCTGAAAGTAGTCAAGCCTGAGACATCGCTCAACAAGCAGGCTATAATCCTCGCGGTAGTTCCCCAGTGCAACGACATTGTCGCCGACAAGACTGCCGATACTTTTGAAGAAGCCGTGGACCTGTGTCTCGATGCAATCAGCCGCCAGCTTGAGAAGGTCAAAGGGAGAGAGAACAAATAACAAATAAAAAATAATAAATAACAAATAACAAATAAAAAATAACGGATAGAAAGGTGTTATTTTCACCTTTCACGGCTCACCCTTCACCATAGATTAATAACTGAGCCGCAGGTAGATAGCGTCAGGCTATCTGTCGGCGGCTCATTTTTTGCAATTTTTTTGTTACAAAATCATTATCGCTACGTCTTCAGGTTGTAATGGCACTTGATTTACTGACATCTGTTTTTACACGGCTCAGGCCGAGGCTTCACTCGACAGCGCGACGGTTGCTGGAGAGTGACGATGATGCCGACGACGCTGTTCAGGAGGCGTTCTGCCGGTTGTGGCAGCGTCGCGACAGGCTCAGTGGCGAGAGCGAGGCCGAGGGTGTCTCGGTAACGACGGTGAGGAACATCTGTATCGACTCGCTCAGGCAGCGGCAGTCGCGCCCCACTGACCCGCTCGACGAGAGCTCGGACCGGCCCGACGACACCGGCACATCGCCCCCTTCGCAAGAGTTGGTAGAGGAGGTCAACACCCTGATTTCGGCTTCCCTCTCCGCGAGAGACCGCGAGATTCTGATTCACCGCGAGTGTGACGGGTGGGAATTTGACGAGATTGCCGAGCATTACGGCATGACCGAGGCATCGGTCAGAGTGGCCATTTCAAGAGCGCGACGCACTGTGCGCCAATGTTACATCAATAAACACCGACGACAATGAACAACGATATTCATCATCTCATCGACTTGTATTTTGCCGGGGAGACAACACTTCAGCAGGAACGGCGGTTGCGAAAGTTGCTGCTTGAAAATGCCGGCAGCGGCGACCCTGCCGTGGAGGAGGCGCTGGCTGTAATGTCGTTTACCGCTGCCTCGCGCCCTGCGAAACGAGTGTCGCGCACTCCTGTAATGCACCCGTTGATGCGTCTGGCCGGAATGGCTGCTGCTGTCGCCGTGGTTGCCACGCTGGTGTTCAGGGTCGCGGGAGTGCATGGCGATAGCGCCGATATGGGTGCGTGCGTGGCCTATATAGGCAATCATAAAGTCGACGACCGAGACAAGATTATGGAACTTGTGGAGAGTGACTGGGCCGAAATCTCGGCTGCCTCGGCCGAAATCAACAACGATGTCTCCGCCGAACTATCAATAATGTTTGAATCAACTGAAAATTAACGATATGTCACGATTTATAACTTTCCTACTGCTGTCAGTAACGTCGTGGCTGACAGTGGCTGCAAGCGGTCCGCTGGCTGTCGAGGCTCTTTTTGACGGACGTTTCCGCACCGATTCGCGCGTGACTGAGACAACAATCTCGGGCAGCTCGCTCGCCGACTACAATCTCACCTTCTACAAGAGCCTGACTTTTATCGGCGCGCCCGACTTGATTCCCGCCGTGGAGAAAGCCGTCACCCGCGACGGCGCGGGGGCCGGAAACCGCGAGGTGTCCTATCAGGACGGCCACCTGTACTATGGCTTTTACGCGCTGCCGTCGCGTGACAATCTGAAACGCTACATCTTTTATCTCAACCGCGCCTCCAAGAGTGCGACCGGAAAGGTCATACTGATATATGTGGAGGGACACGCCGATATTAACCAAATCAAACGTATGCTCAAAAAATGAAACATCCGTTGCTCACTACATTCATCGCACTTGCCGTGACTGCAATCAGCCACGCAGGCAATTCGGCCGAGGCCGACACCATAAAAGTCATCAAATCACCCTCGCAGGTGGTGGTCACGACTCAGGGTAATTCCACAATCGTCTCGGTGAAAGGTGTTCCCGATAACGATGATTATTATTACCAGTATGCCACCGATGTCATTGTGGCCGACAGTGTCCCCTCCTGTGACGACGATTGGAATCCCGAACACATCTTTCTGCAGAATTCCGACTGCGCTGCCGATGATGCCGAGTTCTTGTTTCCGTTCACCAAGCCGCGCCGACACCGCGCCGCCCGTTTCGACTATGTGTTC
>CAMWRO010000094.1 GCA_947176615.1 uncultured Porphyromonadaceae bacterium | reverse complement strand
CCGAGATCTACACGAGCCTTATCGTCGGCAGCGTCATATGTGTATAAGAGCCAGACTCTGTACTTGTTGACTACAACCCCCTCTTTGACCGCTATCGCGGCATCGGCGATATTGCCGACGAGGACTCGGTTTTCACGATGATTATCCCCGACAACGTGGCGTGGCAGAAAGCCTATGACCGCATCTCGCCCTATTTCAATGTCTATAACGCCGATCAGGCTGTGGCCGACTCTATCCGCGACGTGCAGACATCGCTTGCCATTATCAGCGACCTTGTCTATCGTCAGGAGGTGGAGGATCCCGCCGCTTTCCCGAAATTGATGTCGACAACCGGCAGCGAGATATTTGACGTGCCCGCTCTCTTTGCAGGGACCACACGCATCAAGGCAAGCAACGGCTGGATTTATGCCGCACCGCGTGTGAATTATGACAACACCGAGACTTGGAACAAGGAAATCGAAGTCGAGGGTGAGACTCAGACCGGCCGCACTCCCGGTGCAGGTACGACAATCAACGTGCGCAGCGTGGATTCTGACAATCCTTTTGCCGACGTTATCAGCGAGATGCGCTACATCGAGGTTTCCTCGACATCTCCCTCACGTCAGCCCGGTGTGACAATCTCGATTCCCGACGTGCTCTCGGGACAGTATGACATCTATGCGTCATTTGTTCCCGCCAATGTTCTTGACGCTACGGCGGTCAACGACAGTACGAGAGTTTCGTTCACAATCTCTTATATGGGAGCCAACGGCCGCAACACGACTTCACGGTTCACCAATTCGGATTTCATCACCCGACCCACCCAAATGACGCTCATAAAGGTTGCCGAGGGATTCTCGTTCCCGGTCTCCAACTATTATGACCGCCTGTGGTGGATGGATGAGACTCACAGTTCTCTTGACCAGACTGTCACTACCACAGTTTATGTGACGACCAATGTCTCCAATACCGAGTTCAACCGCGGTGTGATGACACGCCGTTTCCGTCTCGACCGAATTATTTTTGTTCCCGTTAAGAATTTAGCCGATTAAACATCATGAAAATGCTCAATAATTATAAGAAGACCGTCATGGGCGCAACACTGGTTGCGGCTATGATAGCCGTGCCGGTATCGGCTGTGGCAGCTCCCGCCGGGGCCGATAACGAGACTGAAGTCTCTACTGCGTCGGTTGAAATTCCCGGCCGTGTCATTGATGCCGCGACCGGAAAGCCTCTCGCCGGTGCCCGTGTCTCCGTGGTCAACAGCACTGCCACGGTCTCGACCGGTGATGACGGCGCTTTCGCCCTCAAGTCACCCTCGTCGCGTGTCACCCTCAAAGTGGAGTTTCCCGGCTACAATACAGTGATTGTTCCTGCATCGGGACGCAGCGAGGTTGCCGTCAGATTGTCGCAGTCGACCGGCTCGACGGTTTATGATACTGACGTGCTTGCAGCAGGTGCAACGACACTTGTGTCTGATTTCCCCATCGGCGAGGTTGCCGCTGACCGCAGTGTCTCTGACCTTCAGGGTGACCTTCTCGCCATCTCGCGCTCGGGTATGCCCGGGGCCGGCCACACCGTCTATGTGTCGGGTCTCCACTCCATCAACACCTCGTCACAGCCCCTTTATGTGGTCGACGGTGTTATCTGGACAACCTCGGAAGACGCAATCTCGACGGTTGACGGCCATTGCAACAACCCCCTCGCCCTCATCTCGCCCGACGACATCGAGAGTATCAGCGTCATGAAGAACGGAACCGCGCTCTATGGTGCCAAAGGCGGCAACGGCGTTGTCATCATCGAGACCAAGCGCGCCCGCAGCGAGGCTACCGAAATCGAGGCATTCGCACGCATGGGCTGGCGAGGCAACATCAAGTCTATTCCCGTGATGGATGCGTCGCAATATCGCACTTACGCCTCTGACATCGTGAAAGGAAAGTACACCAATAGCTCCCACATCGAGCGTCTCAGCTTCCTGAACGACGACCCGTCATCATCACAGTATGCCATGACCCACAACAACACTGACTGGCTCGACCTGACAACCCGCACGGGCCTGTTGATGAACTACGGCGTGAACGTGCGTGGCGGTGACGACCGTGCCCTCTATGCCTTCATGCTCGGTTATACCAAGAATGACGGCTCGGTCAAGGAGACATCGATGGACCGCATCAATGTGAGATTCAACTCTGACATCAAGCTGTGGCAGGGTGCGACTCTGCGTTTTGACATCGCCTATGCTCAGGTCAACTACAAGCTGCGCGACGACGGTATCAACGCCCTCACCTCGCCCTATTACCTCTCGATGATCAAGTCACCGCTTTATCACCCCAACGTCCTGACTACCGACGGTGCCGTCACTGTCAAGTATGCCGATGTCGACGAGCTGGGTGTCAGCAACCCCATGACTATTCTCGACATGGGAGTAGGGGAGAGCCGCAATTACCGTTTCAACCTCAATGCCGCCCCCCGTTACCGGATAAACTCACAACTCGCTATCGAGGGACGCGTTGATTATACTTTCGACAAAATCAAGGAAAATTCCTTCTTCCCCGACTATGGAGTGGGCGAGACCGAGTTTGTCAACAATACCGGTGAAATTTATTTTACTGCAAGGAACGCCGTGCAGAACCTGATGGTGCGGCACACTACTTTCCATGCCGGACTGCATGTCGACTACAACCCGCTCCATGACACGGTCAACGACCTCGCTCTCCGTGCCGGTTACCGTTATCAGAACGACACCTACATCTCGTCGCTCGGAAAAGGCTTCAACACTTCGAGCGACTACATCAACGACCTCGCCAACACTACCACCCGCGAGACTCTGGGTTTCGACACCAAGTGGCGCAACATGGCGTGGTTCTTTACAGGTGAATACTCACTCTACAAGCGTTATATCCTCGGCGTGGACGTGACTATGGAGTCAAGCTCGCGCTTTGGCAAGGATGCTCCCGACGCAATCCATCTCGGCGGAATCTCTTGGGGCCTGTTCCCCTCGGTAAATGCCGCGTGGCTCATCTCGTCTGAATCATGGATGGCCGGTGCCCGTTTCGTCAACCTGATGAAGCTCCGCGCAGGGTTTGACATGGCAGGAAACGACAATCTTCCCTATTTTGCCAACCGCACCTACTTTGCGTCAAGCCATTTCCTCGGCAATGCCTATGCCCCTGTCCTCTCGGGCATCGGCAACAACCGCCTGAAATGGGAGACTACCTCCACTGTCCATGCCGGTCTTGACATGAGCATGTTCAATGACCGCTGGCAGTTCAGCGTCGACCTCTATAAGGCCAAGACCCGTGACCTCCTCGTCAGCAAGACCCTCGTCGAGGAAGCCGGCCTCGGGACTTACTGGAGCAACGGCGGCGAACTTGAAAACTCTGGCGTGAATTTCTCGACCACCGTGCGCGCTCTCAACACCCGCGACTGGAAACTCGACCTCGGCGCGTCAATCGGCCATTACAAGAACAAGGTCACCAAGCTCGACGACGGTGATTTCACCACCGACATCTGCGGAGGCTCGGTCCTGACATCGGTCGGCAACCCTGTCGGAGTGTTCTACGGCTACAAGACCGACGGAGTCTTCTCCACTGCTGCCGATGCTGCCGCAGCCGGTCTCAAAATCCGTAATGCCAACGGTTCCTATACCGCGTTTGCAGCAGGCGACATGAAATTTGTCGACGCTACCCCCGACGGTATCATCAACGACGATGACCGCCAGATTATCGGTGACCCCAACCCCGATTTCTACGGCAATTTCAACTTTCGTCTCACTTGGAAGAACTTCACCCTCGGTTCAATCTTCACCTATTCGGTCGGCAACGATGTCTACAATGCCCTCCGTGCCAATCTTGAAAGCGGCAGCGACATCTTCAACCAGTCAACAGCGATGACCAACCGCTGGGTTGCCGAAGGTCAGGTGACCGACATCCCCCGCTCTACGTTTGGCGACCCGATGGGCAACTCCCGTTTCAGCGACCGCTGGATTGAAGACGGCAGCTACCTCAAGTGGAAATCTCTCTCTCTCGAATACCGCATCCCCATCCACAACCCCTATATTCAGGGTGTGACACTGTCGTTTGCCGTCCACAACCTCTGCACATGGACCAAGTACCTCGGCCCCGACCCCGAATTTTCTTTCGGAAACTCTCCCCTCTACATGGGTGTCGATGCCGGTCTGATTCCGGCGACGCGCGACTTCAACTTCGGTGTTAAAATCAATCTGTAATCAATCATGAAACATAATAGTATAAAACTGTTAATTGCGGCACTTTCCGCCATCGCCGGTTTCTCGTCATGCGAAGACATGATGGACACCGATACCTCGACCTACCGCTATGAGAACGGCGTGAAACTCGAAACCGCTGCCGACTCGCTTTACTCCGTGATGGGCATTCTCAACCAGATGCAGGCCGTCGGCGAGCGTTATGTTCTCCTCGGCGAGCTTCGCGGCGACCTTGTGAGCGTTACTCCCGACGCGGCATTTTCTCTGCGCGAGATTTCGGAGTTCAACATTACTCCTGACAACGAATATCTTTCCATGCGCGACTATTACAGCATCATCAATAACTGTAATTATGCTCTGTCGCGCATCGACACCGATGTCACCATCCACGGCACCAAGGTGCTGCTCCCCGAGTATGTGGCCATCCGCGCGATGCGTGCGTGGACCTATCTCCAGATGGGACTTAACTTCGGCACGGTCAAATATATTACCGAGCCGATTCTATCACTTGAAGACAGCCTGAAGGATTTCCCCTCGGTCGACCTTGACGCCCTTGTGCCCATGCTGATTGCCGATATGGAACAGTATGCCACTGTCGACATGCCCGCCTACGGCACTATCGACGGTTTTAGCTCCACCCGGTTCTTTGTACAGCCGCGCCTCCTTCTCGGCGACCTATACCTGTATAATAATGACTACGAACAGGCCGCCGCGATGTACTACAGCTATATCGAGCGCTATAATGTAGCCATAACATCGGGTTACGGTAACCGTTGGAACTCGTCCAATCAGGACAATGCCCAGCTCGGCAACAATGGCGCATATCAGAGCGAAGCCATGCAGATGATTCCCTACTCGTCAGATGCCAAGGAATATCACCCCAACCTTGTCAACCTGACCTATAACACTCTCCCCTCGATTGTGCCTGCTGAATGGTGGGTAGAGGAAATGAACGACATTTCCCACTTCCATGTCGACAACATGGGCAACAATATCATCAGCGGTTATCTTCAGGGCGACTTGCGCGGTCAGGTGCGTTACCGTGGCGGAACTCGCGAGAGCGCTGCCTCATTCGGCAACGTGCGCACCGGTGTCAATTCTTCTGACTGCCTGATAACAAAGTTTGAGCTGAATGCGACCCAGAACACCGCAATCACATCTCCCGACAATGAATTGCTGCATGGAATGGGAATGCTGTCGCGCAGCGTGGTGACCTATCGCACACCTCTAATCTATCTGCGCTACGCCGAGGCTGTCAACCGCGCCGGAAAACCCACTCTTGCTTTTGCCGTTCTCAAAAACGGTCTGACCCGCGAGAATATGACCGTCGGACAGCCCGTGGAGGGAGAGGAGGTCACCGAGAAACCTATTATCAACCCCGAGGAACTTGCCGACAATCAGCCTTGGACCAATTTTGCCGCGCTCAACCTTGACAACTGCGGCACGGCAATGCGTGGACGCGGACTCGGTATCCGTCTTGACGGCAGCGATTATCTTATTCCCGAGCTTGCCACCCGCAACGACTCGATCGACTTTGTCGAAAACGAGATTCTGAGCGAGATGGCCGCCGAAACAGCATTTGAAGGAAACCGTTTCTTCGACCTGCTCCGCGTGTCTCATCACCGTGCCGACCACCCTGCGTTGATGGTCGACAAGATTTCGGCACGTTTTGAAGACCCCGCCGCAATCAAGGCCCGTCTTAACGACCGCAACAACTGGTGGGTCAAATAACAGAAAGCGATAAAAGTAAAAAGAGAAGGGTGAAAGGTGAAGGAGCGTTATCTTCACCTTTCACCCTTCTCTTTTCATCTTTTTTCACCTTTCACTTTTTTTGCCATGATAATGTTTTTGTGTACCTTTGTCACCTCATCAGGACGAAATTCAAGTTATGCAAGTAAAAAAGATATTTTCATGGTGTCGGCGCTACATCTCTCTGACGCTGCTCGCGGCTCTGGCTGTCACGGCGTTTGTGCTGTTTTTCAATGAAAATTCGGTCATGCGCACCTATGAGCACGAAAAAGAAATCGAAAGTCTCAAGGCCCGTATCAAGGACTCGCGCGATACCCTCGAATATTACAGGTCGCTCAACTCGTCGCTTGATACCGACAAGGAGACGATGGAGCGGATTGTGCGTGAGCAGTACCACATGCAGCACCCCAATGAAGATGTATATGTGTTTGAATAGAATTGTGAAATTATGAATAAAAATCAATCTCAGCCTGCGGTCAATCAGCGGCGCGCGTGGACTATGTGGCTTGTAAATATCGGATTGCTCGCCATTGTTGTCGCGACCGCGCTTCCGTTGCTTCACGTCGGGGTCGACGTCAGCCGTTTTGTCTATGCGGCAGGAGCTGTCGTGCTGCTTGCGGGGCGTGTGCTGACACCCGCTCCCGGAAATGTCTCTTTGCGGCTCAAACGCATGTGCCGTCTCGAAACATGGAGCGCGATAATCTTCATCGTCGGAGCCGGCCTGTTGTTCTATCCCGGCACGGCGGGAACGCGCGACTGGATTGCGTTCACACTTGCCGGAGGCGCTGTTCAGGTATATACCTCGCTGATGATTCCGCGCCTGATGAAGGCTGAAAAGTGACCCTCGCCGCTTTTTTATCGACGTTTTGTTGTGCAGAAAACTTTGACAATTAACGAGTAATTAGTAATTTTGCGCCGTGATGCCGCTATATCTCACCATTGACCGAGGCAATACCGAGGCAAAAATAACCTTGTGGGACGGTACGATTCTCGTCGACAGCATGATTTGTCACGATGTGACCGCCGCCGTGTTGCGCGATTTTATCGACGGGCGTGACGTGCCGACTGCTATTTATTGCAGCGTCGCCCGCGACAGCGACAGGCTGCCCTCGGCATTGGGCGAAGTCGTGCCGAAGGTGCTGAAACTCGAACATTCGTTGCCACTGCCGATAAAAATCGGTTACGCGACACCGTCGACTCTCGGTGTAGACCGCATCGCCGCCGCCGTCGGCGCGTGGTGTGACCGTCCCGGTTCTCCGGTTCTCGTGGTTGATGCCGGAACCGCCGTGACCTATGATTATGTCAGTGCCGACGGTGTGTTTCACGGCGGGAATATAGCGCCGGGAATCTCCATGCAGCTGGAGGCCCTGCACCGTTACACGGCAAGGCTTCCGCGAGTGCCTTATCCCGAGCATCCGGTGAGGGATTTCGGCGACCGTTACATGGGGTGGGATACCCCCTCGGCCATCACCCTCGGTGCCCTCTACGGAATAGTGGGCGCCATCGATTATTACAGGAGGCGTCTCGGCGCAGACACCCGCGTGGTTCTCGGCGGCGGCTGTGCCCACACTGTGGCTCCCTTCTGCTCCTTCCCCGTGGAGGTTGACGAACATCTTGCCTCCAAAGGCTTAAACAGAATTTTATTGTACAATGAAGATAAGTAAACTGATTATCGTTCTCGCAATGGCGTTAGGCGCCGGTGTCATGGCTATGGCACAAGAGACAAGTCCCTATTCGAAATATGGTTACGGTATTCTCGGCGACAACGCGACTTCGGCCCAGCGTCAGATGGGCGGGGTCGGTTATGCCATGAACTCCGGGCGACAGATCAATGTGATGAATCCGGCATCCTATGCCGCCATCGACTCGCTGACATTCCTGATGGACATGGGAGTCGATTTTTCAATCCTTTCGCGCAAGGACAATGCCGGGTCGTCCCACGACTACGGCGGCGGTCTCGATTACCTCACCATTCAGTTTCCCGTGACCCGTTACTTGGGTGTCAGCGCGGGTCTGCTGCCTTATTCATCGGTAGGTTACGCATTCGGCAACAAGATTGAGAACGGCTCGATGTCCCATCAAGGCTCGGGCGGCATCAACCAGCTCTATCTCGGAGTCGGCGCGACCCCGTTCAAGAACTTCCGTATCGGTGCCAATGTCTCCTATCTTTTCGGCTCGACCTATAACGATGTCTATGCTACAACCACGTCGTCCAGCAGCGCGTTGTTTGAACAAGTGCTCGAAGTCAAGGATTACCATCTGCAATTCGGCGCGCAGTATTCAATCGACCTTAACCGCAAGAACCGTGTGAGCGTCGGCGTGGTGTTCTCACCCGCCAAGACCCTTCTGGGCCACACCTATGTGCAACAGTATATCGTCAATTCAACCGCCGCTCCCGACACCGTGGCCTACGAGAATCTCCGCAACAACTTCTCGCTCCCTGACACATGGGGCGCTGGTATCGCCTACGAATGGAACCGCCGGTTGCTTGTCGAGCTCGATTTCACTTATCAGAACTGGGCCAAGGCAAAGTACAAGCAGATCGAGAATTTCTCGGCTACGGAACTGACCGACCGCTGGAAAGTGGCGCTGGGTGCCAGCTATACCCCCAGTCCCCGTGGCGGCTATTTCAAGCGCATGACCTATCGCGCGGGCGGATTTTTCAACCATGATTATATCAAGGTCAACGGCAACGACGTGAGGGAATACGGCGTGGCCTGCGGTTTCGGATTCCCGGCCGCAAGTAACAAGACCATCATCAATCTGGGCTTTGAATACCGTCACCGGCAGGCTCATCCCAACCCCTTGCTGAAAGAAGATTATTTTAACTTCACGCTCGGTGTCAACTTCAACCAGTCGTGGTTCTTCAAGAGCAAGATTCGCTAATCGCTGTGAGCCGTTTGAGATTACTTCCTGTCGCTGTCACCGTTGCGGTCGCATCGCTTGTTGCCGTTTCGTGCAAGGATGACTCGCAGATGGGGGTGGCCGATGTCGATGCCGCCGTTTTCCCGACGATGGTCACCCGTGACGTGGAGACTCTCATTTCCGATTCGGGAATCACGCGTTTCCGCATCACGACCCCCGTGTGGTATGTCTATGAC
>CAMWRO010000093.1 GCA_947176615.1 uncultured Porphyromonadaceae bacterium | reverse complement strand
CCACTCGCCTTAGTCTCGTGGGCTCGGAGATGTTTATAAGTGACAGTATGACCACCATGCGGTTGGTCAGGCGGATAAGCGACTCGATTTTGTCGCCGAAGAAGGTGTCGATGATGCTGGCGCGGCGGTGCAGACCGATAATCACCTCGGTGATGTCGCGCTCGGCGATGGTGTTGACCACGCCGGTGATGACGTTCAGGTCAAACCGCTCGATTGTGGCGAGCGAGGCATCGGCGCTCGACGCGGCGGCCTCGGCAACGTCGAGCGAATTGCGCCCGATGGCGCGCGAGGAGGCTGAATTGTCGCTGCGCACATGGACGGCAAACAGTTTTCCGGCGGTCGATTCACCCTGCGGCCGCATCATCAGCGCGAGGTCCACGAGGCCGGGGGCGGTCAGGGGGTTGGAAATGGTGATGAGGGTGCGGCTGACCGGAGCCGGGGCGGTGGCGGCCTCGTCGCGGTCGAGCTGCTCAAGCATGCGGAGTTTCAGCTTGGTGGCGGCGCGCTCGGTCCCGAGCGACGAGACGGTGCATGTCACCAGTATCATTACCACGGTGCCGTTGAGAATCTCGACGCCGAACAGGTCCATCTCATAGCCGATCATAACCACGGCGAGGGCCACGGCGGTGTGGGCGTTGGAAAGCTGGTACATCATCGAGCGGTCAAGGCCCGAGAGGCCAAACGTTTTCTGCGTGGCGAGTGCCGCAAGCCACTTGGTCAGCATGGCCACGCCGCTCATGACGGCGGCGATATAGAGCGTGGTCCACCCGGCGGTGACCACATGAATGTCAATCAGCATGCCCACGCCGATGAGGAAATAAGGTATAAAAATGGCGTTGCCGACAAATTCAAGGCGCGACATCAGCGGCGACCGCCCGGGGATGTAGCGGTTCAGCACCAGTCCGGCATAGAACGCGCCGAAGACCCCCTCGATGCCGATCCATGATGCCACGGCGGCGGCGAGAAACACCATCACCAGCACATAGACAAACTGTGCTATGCCGTCATTGTAACTCTTGAAAAACCACCGCGTCACGCGGGGGTAGAGATATACTACCCCGAGGCAGTAGAGGGCGAGACAGCCGAGCAGAGGGCCCAGAGAGGCTATCGAGCCGTCGCGCTCGACACCGAGCACACCGGCGAGCACGATGAGCGAGCCGAGCACGGTGACAATCGTTCCCGCGATGGCGATGACCACGGCGGGCGACTTGGTGACGCCGAAACGCGACACGATGGGGTAGGCAATCAGCGTGTGGGCCGAGAACATCGAGGCGAGCAGCACGGCTGTCAGCGGCGACAGGCCGAGGAACAGGGCGGCGGCGACCGCGCCGAGGCCGAGGGGTATCAGGAAGGTGAACAACCCGAAACAGAGACCTTTTTTCAGGTTCTTTTTCAGGTGGTACATGTCAATCTCGATGCCTGCGAGAAACATCAGGTAGAGGATTCCGACCTGCCCGAACACTTCGAAACTCATGTCGCGTGCCAAGAGGTTGAACCCGTGGGGCCCCACGGCGACACCGGCGAGAATCAATCCGATGACATGGGGGATTTTAAGCCGGTTGAGAAGTATAGGGGTCAGCAGGATTATTGCCATCACCATCAGGAAAATGGGGACGGGGGCCTTGATGAGCGGCGCCGTGGCGGGTATGGCAATGGACAGTAATGTCATAGGAATATCATTTCTTCTACAAAATTACAAAAAATCTTCCACGGCGGTGTGACGCGGGGATAAAAAAACGTCCCGCAGCCGTCGCTATGACGGTGCGGGACGAGGTTATCGTCGTGTCGGGCAAAAGGCTGAACCTTAAACCCGGACTTTAAACCAAATTTACTTGCGGATAACGACTTTCTCGACAGTCTTGCCCTGACGCTTGATGTAGAGACCGTTTTCGGGGTTCTGCACCTTCACGCCCTGCAGGTTGAAGTACTCGACAGGAGCATTTGCATCATCGGCAGCGATGTTGTCGATAGCTGAGTTAGCGTCGTTGAGGTCGTAGAACAGAGCAATTTCAGTATTGATGTTCTCATAGGTAAGCGCTATGCCGTTAGGTGCGGTTGCGAGACCCCAAGGCTCAAGAACGAGGGTGCTGCCATACTCATTGGAGCCGATTGTTCCATTAACAACAGTTCCGCCGGTAGGTTCTCCGTCCTGATCGCTGAAGGGAAGCAGGTAGAGATTGTATCCTTGGTAAACAAGCACCAGCTGGTTTTCGGCGGTGACAGTCTTCTTCTCATTGTCAACAACAAAAGTCACACCGTTATCAAATCCGAAATCACCAAAGTTCTTCACAACCACGTTGCCGTCAACAACTTCAGAATAGATGAAGCAAGAGGTGTTAACATAACCTTCAGTGTCTTCATCAAATACAGAATAAGCCATGACACCGTTAACGAAGTCCATCGACATCAGCTGGGCGACGCCAAAGTTAGCCAGTTTACCATCGGCTGTCTCACCAACGACATAGACACCGGGGGTGGTCACTTCAATGTGGGTTCCGTTAGCTTGAAGTTCAAGAGCTATATCCTTGCTGGGAACAATATACATGCCATCGGGACGTTCTTCCAACGCGCAGCAGTAGAGGTGAATGTCCATTTTAACACCATCCGATTCAAATTCGCCCACCTTGGGATAAGCCTCGGTAGTCATCTTGCCGGTAGCGGGATCATAGGTCAGGTTAAGGTCGGTCATGTTGGTGAACGGCCAAACCGAGCTATCGGGATCGCCTTCGCCCAAGCCGAGGAAACCATTCATAGTGTATTCGGTTGCCGAGGTCGATTCCAGAATTACAGGCCACATTTCAGGAGTGCCATTGGGATATTGCTGGTCAATCCAAAGGTCAGTCATGATGTACAATCCATCAACCGACGCGGGAGCCTTGACAACAGCCTTGGCCTTCTTAACCGATTCAAAGGCGGCATCGGTCAATTTAACATCACTCATCGATGACACGGAGAGCACCTTCTTTTCAGGAGTCTTGAGGTTGTCAACCTTCATGGAAGCAAGAGGACTGGCGAAAGCACAACCGGCTACCGCAGCAGCAGCAATAAAAGTAGAAATTTTCTTCATAAAACTTATGTTTAAAATGTTTTTAGCACTAAATCATCATTGATGATTTGCAAAGTTATATTATTTTCGCCAAAGTAATGACATTTTTCAGCACTTTAACATTATCTAACAATCGTCGCGTAACTTTTACAAAAAGTATAAAGAAAAGAGACACACCGCCTATAAAAAAGCAGTGTGTCTCTCTTTATATTAAATAAACGACTGCTTATTCTGCAACCTCACGCTTAAACGAGATTTCAGAACATGCGTCTAATGCGCCGTAATACTGACCGGTTTCTTGGTCAAAAGCACCGATTACAAATTGGTCAGAGGGATTAAACGAGATTTCAGAATAGTTGTCATTGCAAGTACCGGCGAGAGATCCATATGACACAGGGGTATTTCCGTTAAGGAATATATTCATAAGATCACAGGGGGTTCCCTTTCCGTCACCAAGATTGAGAGGAATCATACCCATAGTGTTACCCATCGGGATAGTAACATTTCCATGCTCAGTCTCTTCATCCCAAACCCAGTTAAGACGGAGCTTCATGGGATAGCTTGACGGGAATCCGAACCATGCCTCAAGATTCTCAACATAGATGATTCGTTCATTGGGGTCCTTGCAGGTCAGTTTCACCTTTACGGGATCCACAGGACCATCGGCATTGGCGGCTGCGAATGTCCACTCGCCGGCCATCTTGCTATACGGGCCTTTGTCCTTGATTATAACCTCTGTCGAAGCAAGCTCGCCAATCGAAGCATATTCTACTTTAGAGATAACGATGTCAAACACGCGGGGGTCATTCTCGTCAATATTGTCCACCGTATTGATTTCAACATAAGTCTTGTCAATATCGGGACCGACTACAAGTTCCGAAGTCGTGACATAATAATGAACATCCTCCATTGCAGGCTCGTCGCCAACCTCAATAAAAGAGAATTGAATCTTTATCGAGCCATTGCGTTCTCCCGAAATGTTAACAGGTACACGGAACAGGCCGAGGTTTTCAATTGTGACAACTTCAGCCTCTTCCATCGAGACAGTCACACCCTCTTTTGTATTCCATGTGAAATTATTATCGTCATTGCTCGAACAACCGGCAAGGAGAAGGGTTGCAAGAGAAAGACCAAATATCTTAGATAATTTCATATAAAAATCAATGTATTAAATTAATAAATCATCCTAATTAATATCCGGGATTCTGTTGTCCCGTCATCTGAGGATTGACCTGAATTTCCGAAGACGGGATGGGCCATACAAAACGATAGTCACCCTCTTGATAGGATATCAGACCGGCCTTTACTACAATATCACCGGCAGCGGCATAAGGAGCGGCATAAGCGTCATTAGTTCTTGCAAAACCGAGTTTCCAGCGGCGGAGGTCGCTCATACGGAAGCCTTCGCCGATAAGTTCACGCTGGCGTTCAAGACGAATCTGATCTCTCAGTTCGATTCCTGAATAGTCAACGGAAGAATAACGAAGAATGCGGTTAGAGCGGATAGTGTTCAACGCAGCATTTGCACCGACTTCGTCATCCAATTCAAAACAAGATTCGGCAAGAATAAGGTATGTCTCACTCAGACGGAACGGTTTGGTGCGGTTTTGGAACGTATTTACGCCAAAGGCGGGATTTCCGGGGAATTTGGTGAATGAGGGGCTCGTAAAGAGTTCGCTCTCATACACAAGGTCCCTGCTTGCAAGAAAACATGTGTTACGGATGTCATTGCGGACATAAAGTTCTTCAGCGACAAACGGAGTGGGGATATAGTCAGCCTTGTCAGCCAAAGCACTGAGCCACATCGCACCTGTTGCAGGGGCGCCTTCAGACTGAGATCCATAGGGCGAGAATATAATCTCGGAACCTTCGTCATCGGTCCACAATTTGGTATAATCCTTGCGGAGGGTGATAGCGTACATTCCGTCATCGATCAGCTCGGTTGCAAGAGTCTTGGCGGTCTGATAATCACCTTTCAGGAAAGCGATGCGGCACTGGAATGCCTTGACCACATTAGAGTTCAGATATATAGCCTGAGCGACCAGATATTTCTTGTCAGTCTCCTCAAAGGCAATCATAGCGTCATAAGCATCCTTGGCATCCCGCTCGATAAACTTGAAGGTATCTTCAAGAGAAGAACGCGACAGGTAAGTCGAGTTATCGGCGGTGGGGTTATAGGTGTCGTTCAAAGGCAGGCCCATAGCTTCGGCAGGATTCACATTGGTATATGAATTGCAGAAATGGTCTACGAGATAATAGTAGTAATAGGCTCTTGCAAATTTAGCCTCGCCGACAAAACGGTCGAGCTTCACGCGGTCCTCTGCGGTGGTAGTTTCAAGCTCATATATAGCCTGCACTTTTTCCAAGAAGAAGTTCACCGAAGAAATTGCGCCATAGCAACCGCCCCAGATTGATTCAAAATCGCTGTCACCGGAAAGGATGACACCGTTGGAAAGCGAACCATGACGGTTACCATTTATAATGGTTCCGAAGAATTGGTCCATCTGAATTTCGGGGTAGGAGATATAGGCACCTCCGGTCAGAGCACGCAGATTGGTATAAAACCCGTTTCGGTAACGCTCACAGTCATTTACCGTTTCCAACGCGGTTTCATCATCAAGAACGCCGGAAGGCTGCAGATCCATATCGCAGGATGCAAGCATAGCTCCAAGGCAGATGATTGACAAAAATATTTTTTTCATAATGAGATATTCTTTTTAGAGAAATGAGAGGTTTAGAACGAAACTTCGACACCAAATTCAAATTGGCGAGTGTTAGGATACAAGAAATTCACCAAGTTACGCTCCGGCTCGGGGTCATAGCCGGTAAAGCCTGTAAATGTCAACAGATTTCGGCCGGTGAAATGGAAAGCAAGTCCTTCCAGACGCATCTTGTTGAGAATATTCTGCGGCAGGGCATACTGGAGTGTAACATTCTTCAGACGGAGGAACGAGGCATCCTCAATCAAGTGGGTGTCAAATTGAAGCACCTGACCGTCAGCAGCAGGAATATCGGTAATATCCCCGGGTTTGGTCCACACGTTGAGCATTGAGGTCATCTGATTGTTAGTAGTCGCGAAGTTGTTGTTCTCCAAGAAATAACGGTCGTTATTGGTCATATATTTTTTAGCCGCCCAGTTAAAATCGACACGGAGAGACAGGGTCTTCCAACGCAGGTCGGTTCCGAAACCGCCGGAATAGGGGGCAAACATACTCTTTCCGACAAGGACGGCATCACGCTCCTCGTTATAGTACTTGGTGAGGTTGCCATCTTTGTCATACCACATCTGCTGTCCGTCACGGGGGTCGATACCTGCCCAGCGAACAGAGTAAAGCTCGCCGGCATCGTGTCCCACCTGATATTTCAGACCATAATCGGGCATAGCCAGCTCGTCAAGGCCGTTGTACAGCTTGGTGATTTCGTTATGGTTATAGTTGAAGTTGGCACGGAGCGCCCAGTACCAGTCACGGTTCTTGATAATGTCAGCCTGAATATTCAAATCGACACCGGTGTTGCGCATTGAACCGACATTGCCGGTAGCACCGCTGAAACCGGTCGAAGCAACACTGTAGGGGATTGTGAGAAGCATGTCGACAGTCTCCTTGTTGTAGAAGTTGACTTCGCCCGACAAGATATTAAGGAATCCGAAATTAACGCCGACATCAAATGACTTCACGGTTTCCCAAGTCAGGTCATAATTGGAAGGCTGTGCAATTGAGAGTGAAGGCTGGCTGTTATAATTGCCACCCTGACCTACAAGTCCGTAGAAAGCATAATTGCCGATTCCGGAGTTACCTGTAGTACCGTAGCTGAGATGGAGTTTAAGGTCATCAATCCATGTCAACGGAGACATGAACGACTCGGCTTTCACATTCCACATCGCACCGGCCGACCAGAAGTTGGCCCAACGGTCAGTGGGAGAGAACTTGGAGCTGCCGTCACGACGGAAAGTCGCCTCTACGAAATACTTGTTGTCGTAGTCGTAGCTTGCATTGAAGAATACCGAGTTAAATGTCTCCTCGGCCATAGACTGGCTTGAAAAAGTGGCGGGGTCATTGATATTACTAGCGGTTTCATAACCGAAATATGTACCGTTGGTAAGCAACATCATTCGCTTATCCACCATGCCGCCGGCGGTAACGCCGAAACCTTCGCTCCTGCTGATGATAGACTCCTGACCCACAAGGGCGGTAATGTTGTGAACATCATTAAGAGTAAAATTATACTCGGCGGTATTTGTATAGGTAAATGAATAATAACGTGAGAATGACTGAGAGTTGTAGCCTTCGGTCATGCCGTCATTTGTCCACCGGTCACCCATAGGGGTAGTGATCGGTGTAAACGGATAAGACACGCCCTTGCTGCGAGAGTCATAACCGTCTACGTTCTGCTGGGCACGGATTGTCAGACCCTTCACAGGGTTAAGCTGTTCTGAAAGAGTCGCGTTGACAGTCACACGATTGTTCCATCGAGAGCGGCCATCCATGATTTCACGAGGAGTGGGGACTTGCGAGTAGTGGAGATAGCGGGAACGTTCACCCCACACAATTTTACCATTTTCATCAAAAGTATAGTAGTAGGGGGAGTCATAGGGAAGTGCTATACGGGCAAAAAGCATGGGGTTGGTTTTGTAAAGACCGCCACCCGAGTAAGTTGCGTTAGATTCAGAGTTTGTCTGATACTTGGTATAACCGAGGTTGCTCTGGAAACCGAGGCGCAACCAAGGAGACACACGGGCCGACAAATTGAGACGGATTGTTTCACGGCGCATTCCCGACTGATCAATAATACCTTCGGCATCGTAATGGTTCAACGACAGATAGTAGCTGAAGCTTTCGCTACCGCCCTGTACGGCACCTTCGATAGAGTAGGTGGGAGCATGACCGTTGAAAATTTCATCACGCCAGTTGGTATTGATACCATAGTCATATACAGCTGAATAAATCTCATCAGAAACGGGGCTGCCGATTTTTTCACGATAAGCGACAAGCTGCTTGGCATCCATCATGTCGACCTTATCGGGAGTCATCTGAGACCAGCCGTAGCTTGCGCGCAATGTAACGCGGGCCTTTTCACCAAATTTACCTTTCTTAGAGGTAATCACGATAACGCCGTTGGCGGCACGAGAACCGTAGATGGCAACCGAAGAAGCATCTTTCAGCACGGTAACAGACTCGATGTCGCTCGGGTTGAGGGTGGTGAACACAGTCTGAGAAACCGGCGCACCGTCAAGGATAAACAGAGGGGTGTTGCTGGCTTCGATAGAGTTCACACCACGCATACGAATGCTGTTGCTTGTGCTCGACGGGTCACCCGATGCAGAATATATATTAAGACCGGCAACCTGACCCTGAAGGGCATCGACGAAGGTAGCAGTGGGAACATTCTGGAACTGTTCTTCACCGACGACCGAGACGGAGCCTACGATTGAGCCTAATTTCTTGCCGGAGCCGTAGCCGGTAACCACCACGGTCTCCAGCTTGTTGTCGGGTACGAGGGCGATGGTCATCTTGTCGCTGACGGCGACTGTCTGGGTGGCATAGCCCACATAGGAAAACTTGATCTCTTTCACGCTGCCGGGAAGGTTGAGCGAGAAGTTACCGTCGATGTCGGTAATAGTTCCCGTCCCGCCTCCGATAGGCAAAACTGTTGCGGCGACGAGTGGCTCGTCGGTCTCGGCATCAACTACCGTACCGGTCACGGTGCGCTGTGCATGCGCGCTCATGGCGAGGCAGAAGACGGCCGTCAAAAATAGAAACAGCTTTTTCATACAAATGAATTAATTAGACTTACAATATAATTTAAAACAGAATTCTTTATTTTATCACGTTTGGATAGCTACTGTCACGGGTTTGGCCTCGTTTGCTTTCACTATGAATTGCAAAGATACAAACTTATTTTTATATATTATACATTTGGAAAGCAATTTTTCTTGATTTTAACATAAAGGCGGCTAAAATCTGTCGTTTTTGCAGATGGATTACTGTTTTTTGTTCACTTTTTCGTGCATTTTTTTACGGAAAGAGGGGGGAGGGAGGGCAGAAGGCAGAGTGACGAAGTCAGAAGTCAGAGTGATGAGGGACGAGGTAGGTCAGAAGGCAGAGTGATGAGGGATGAGGCTGACTTAGGGGTATTACAGCCGCGGAGCGGCAGCGCGGACAGGAGCGGCAGAGCGGACAGGAGCGGCAGAGCGGACAGGAGCGGCAGAG
>CAMWRO010000092.1 GCA_947176615.1 uncultured Porphyromonadaceae bacterium | reverse complement strand
TGGGGCGAGAAGGGTCATATCGTCATCTGACGGGGCCGTAGTTTCGGGTAACGCGGGAGCGTTGTCGGGGTTTTCCGATACCGCGCCTGACTGTTCAGCGGCCTGTTCCTGAGCGGGTACATTTTTAGGTTTGCGGCCGCGGCGTTTGGACGGTTGCTGCGGCACATCCTCGGCCTGCGGGGTTTCAGCCGCCGGGGATGCCTGTCGGGCCTGAGTGTCAGCGGCCTGTTCGTCCGGGGCGTTATCAGTCGCGGGTGCATTTTTAGGCTTGCGGCCGCGGCGCTTGGACGGTTGCTGGTTTTCCTCACCTTCGGCTGCCTGAGCGACAGGCTGGGCGGGTTTCTTGTTCTTGGTCTCTTTGGGAGTCTGTTCCTTGGGGGCGCGGCGTTTCTTCTCGGTGGCCGAAGCTGCCGCGTCGATAGCTTGCTGGTCAAGGATACCGTATACAAGGGTGTCCTTGTCGGCAGAGTCAATTTTCTTTAGTCCCATGGATCCGGCGATTTCCTTCAGCCGGTTTTCATCCATTTCGTTTAACTCGGATAGTAGGTACATTGAATATGCTTACTGGGATATAATGATTCTTAATTCAGGCCCTGCCCCGGGATTTCAACCCCGTGCAAGGTGTCAACAGTTGCGTGAACGTCGATTAATAATAGTTTCTTAAATGCGTCTTTGCTTCGGGAGCTCCCCTTTCTCAGGCATATGCGGAATTACCGGCTGTCTTAATTTCCGGGGTTGCCTTTTACACAATAATCCTTGTGGGCGTCTCGGAAATCAAAGTTTTTCTGAGGGGGGATGAAATTAAGTCCGCAGGAAAAAGTGAATGGGGGTGAGGATTCTTGGCGAGAGATTCAAACCTGCCTGAAGCCTTGGTTATAGGAATAGGCACAAATTAAAAAACGTGATGTTGTTTATGTCCCTTGAACTCAAATTCGATGCAAAGATACAAAAATCTTTTGATATTACAACCCGCCGCGCCGCAAAAAGTTCAACAATGGTGGTGAACGACAGATTCAAGCAATCCCAACGACTTTTCAGCAGCAGAATGCACCGGCAAATTACTGCAATTCCAATTCTTTTACAATCTTTTCAAGCACATTGACATCTACAGTAGAGAAATCCGACTTATCATACACTTCAACTAAATAAACGCGTCCGGAAACTTCAGTGACAAACAGGGTGTAGGTTATAATCCTTGCACCGCCCGATTTGCCTTTCCCCTTGGATGTAACAGCCATCCTGATTTTTCTGACACCGGGACAAAGTTCATCCCCTTGTAAAGGATTGACGGACAATGACAAGATAAGCTGTCCAAGGTCTTTCTTAAAAGATCGATGCCTTTTAGCGAGGGCCTTGGCTGCTTTCTCAAAATGAGGAGTTGTTTTTACTTCAAAGTTCATTCAGAAAATCCAACGCCGATTTTGAGGGAATTTCTCCATTTTCAATCCGTCCTACTTCACGCAGTCCCTCACTGATACGACTGGTGAGGGTATCATCTTCTGATATAGGTGTTATCTTAAATGTACCAATCCGGGAGGAAAGCAATATCGACTCCCCTCTCAATGCACGACTCAATATCCTTGTTTGATTAGCCCGAAATTCTCTTGCACTTATAATTTCCATATTGACAACATGTTTCCTTTACAAAGATAACAAATGGCAACCGATTTGGTACACCAATTAACCCAATTTAACATATATATTCCGTAAACTTCTATTTTTTCCCCTGCATTTTCTACCATTGAGCAATTTATTGAACGCTTTGTGTTATTTAAATCGGGGGCGTGTCGCTAATTTTGTCATGCTAAATCATATCAACGAAAAACTATTTATGAAGATACTGAATCTATACCCGCTTGCAGTGCTGCTGGCATTGTTTTTCTCCCCCTCGGCATCGACCGCCGCAGAGTGGCAGATAAAGCAAGGCCCCATGATGACAAAATGGGCCGAAAACATTGACCCGTCCAACGTGATGCCCGAATATCCCCGCCCTCAGATGCAACGTGACGAGTGGATGAACCTCAACGGTCTTTGGGACCTGCGCAAAGGCACGGTCGACGAGCCTTATTCCGCGACATTCTCCTATGACAAGGAAATTCTCGTCCCCTTCCCCATCGAGTCGGCACTCTCGGGCGTGATGGAAAAGAGTGACGAGCAGTGTTACTGGTACCGCCGCACATTCTCGCTCCCCGAGTCGATGAAGGGGAAAAACATCATCCTCCATTTCGGTGCGGTCGACTGGGAGACTGTGGTCTATGTCAACGGCAAGAAGGTGGGCCGTCACACCGGCGGCTACGACCCCTTCTACTTTGACATCACCGCTGCCCTGAACAAGAGCGGCGAGCAGGAAGTGGCCGTGTATATCTATGACAACACCGGCGTTCAGGGGCAACCCACCGGAAAACAGTCCAAAAATCCCTCTATCTGCTGGTACACAGCCGTCAGCGGCATCTGGCAGACCGTGTGGCTCGAACCTGTCGACCCGGTGCATATCGCCGACATCGAGATGGAGCCTTGCCTGAGTCAGAAATGGCTCCGCATAAAGGTCAACCCCGCCAAAGCCGACAACACAGTGACGTTCAACGCCACCGTCAGGGACAAGGAGGGCAACGTGGCCGCATCTCTCACCGGCGCAAAGACTTCGGCCCTCACCTCCATCCAGTTCACCGGCGACGTTCACCCGTGGTCGCCCGACTCCCCCTATCTCTATGACCTCGAAATCGAGCTTGTCAAGGATGGCAAAGTGGTTGACCGGGTAGACAGTTACTGCGCCATGCGCCGCATCGAGGTGAAAAAGGATGCCGAAGGTCTCCCCCGCATATACCTCAACGGCGAACAGATTTTCCAGATGGGCCCGCTTGATCAGGGATGGTGGCCCGACGGCCTCTATGCCGCGCCCTGCGACGAGGCACTGCTCTATGACGTGCAGATAATGAAAGAACTGGGTTTCAACATGGTGCGTAAACACATCAAGACAGAACCCGCCCGCTGGTACTATTACTGTGACCGCGAGGGCCTGCTCGTGTGGCAGGACCTCCCAAGCCCCAACCTCCCCAAAGGCTCCGAGGATTTTGCCAAGCAGAATTTCGAGGAGGAGGCACAACGCATCGTGAAATATTACAAAAACTTCCCCTCGATCGTCCACTGGGTAGTGTTCAACGAAGGGTGGGGACAGTTTGACACCGAGCGCATGACCGGTCTTGTCGACAACTGGGTCAACACCCTCGTGCCGGCCCGTCTGGGCAAAACTTCGCTGATCTGCTGCGCCAGCGGCTGGGTCGATGCCGAAATCGGCAACATCATCGACACCCACAGCTATCCCGCTCCCTCCTGCCCGAGCAATCCCAACCGTGCGTCGGTCTGCGGCGAGTATGGCGGCATAACCCTGAAAGTCCCCGGCCACATCTGGCCCGGCGGCGATTTCCAGTACACCACCGTGGAGACATCGGAAGACTTCACCGCATTCTTCAACGGCCTCTGCGACCAGATCAAGGATTACTATTACCAAGGTCTCAACGCCGCTGTCTACACTCAGATTTCTGACGTGGAAATCGAGAAAAACGGCATCATGACCTACGACCGCAAGGTGCTGAAACCCCACTCCCCGCGCTCGCTGTTGCGCGACAAGATTATCGAGTGTATCAACATGCCCCGCAGCGACGTCAAAATCAAGACAATCCTCTCGACCGCCCGCGAGCATGTCTACAAGTGGCGCTACAATACCACGACCGATGTTCCGCGCCGATGGTTTGAAAAAGGTTTCGACGACTCGGCATGGGCCGTGGGCGAGGCTGCTTTCGGCGCCAATCTTCCCGCAGCGTCGGCACCGCTTGCCCACACACAGTGGACAACCAATCAGATCTATATGCGCCGGTGGTTCTATCTCGGCGACATCGACGAGGAGAAGATTGAAAGCCTGCGCCTGACAGTGTTCCATGACGACGACATCGAGATTTATATCAACGGCGTGCTTGCCGCGTCCAAGAACGGCTGCGTGTTCAACTATACCCCGATGGATATTTCCGACCAAGCCCGCGCTACGCTGAAACCCGGCTCGTGGAACCTCATCGCCGTGGCAGGCCGTCAGGGAACCGGACAGCAGATAATGGATGTCGGCATCTCGGCCTACGTCACCGACGACTTTGACTATACCGAGAATTATGACGACCTCGACACCCACGACTATGTGCCCCTCCCCGTCCCGGGCACCGTCACCGCTCCGACATTCAAGAAAACCGCCGCCACTTTCCGTCACACCTCCGACCGCTGCAACGTGGCTTGGGCCGACTTTGACAACGACGGCCGTCTGGAGCTGTTGTACTCAGGCTTCGACACCCACTCGACCGATTACAACAAAGGGATGTCGGTTCTCTACAACTATGACGGCGGCGACTCGTTCACGGCTGTCGGCAACCCTGTCGACCCGACCTATTACGGTTGCCCCGTGGCGATAGACTATAACAATGACGGAAATCTCGACCTGTTCCTCCCGGGATTGAAAAACAAGGAGCTGAAAGGTGTCGCCGACATCGTCTCGCGTCTTTACCGCAACAACGGCGACGGCTCTTTCACCGAGGTCGAGACTGACATCATCCCCCTCTACAACGACACCGACGGTGGCCGCGGCCGCCATTGGGTATCGGTGGGCGACTATGACAACGACGGCCTTCCCGACATCGTCATGACAGGCCGCGACGACTACGAGTCCGTCGAGGACGGGGTCACTATCCACCACCGCGACCGCCGCGCGACCTATCTCTACCACAACGACGGCAACGGGCGTTTCACTCGTGTCGAAAACCCGCTTGACGGCAACGCCGAGTTTGCCCCCCTCGCCCGCGGGTCGGTCTATTTCGCCGACATGGACAATGACGGCCGACTCGACATCGTTTCGTCGGGCTACGGAATCAACGAGGGAAACCTCCACATCTATTGGAACAACGGCGACGGCACGTTCAGCGAGCATCCCGCGCGCCTCTACGGCTCCTATGACTCGTCGTGTGCCATCGGCGACCTTGACAACGACGGATTTGCCGACATTGTCGTGACCGGATTCTCGGCCAACAAGGGTGGCGGCAGCGCGAAATCATTCTTCATCTACCGCAACAACGGCGACCGCTCATTCTCGATGCTCAACGACTCGTTCTGCGGCTTTGAAGGGGTCGACGGCGCGACACCCGCCCTCGGCGACATCAACAATGACGGCCTCGTCGACATCCTTGTCGGCGGTCACGGCGCGACCCACGAGATAACCACATGGGCCTACCTGAACCGCGGCGACTTCCTGTTTCAGGCATCGGGGGCCTACTACAACGACCCCTTCGGCAAAGGGGGTTCATTCTCGCGCATCAGCCACGGCAACAACCACCTCGTGGACTTTGACGGCGACGGACGGCTCGACGCGTGGAACATGGGATGGGCCCACTCGTCATCGTGCGGCAAGGACTGCGGCGCCGACCTCTATCGCAACACCTCGGCATCAATCGCTCCCAACGCCGCCCCCGAGGCTCCGGCCAATCTGCGCGTCACCTGTGACAAGGCCACCGGCACGGCCACATTCTCATGGGATGCACCCGCCGACGACACCACCCCGTCCGAGGCCCTGCGCTACAACCTTTATATAATGAAGGATGGCGAAAACACCATCTCGGCCGTTATCCCCGCCGACCCTGCCACAGGCTTCATCAAAACCGACGAGCTTAACGCCGCCATCGCCTCGACCCGTTACAGTATCAAGGTCCCGATGGAGGATGCCGTCTACACATGGGGCGTGCAGGCAATTGACAACGGAAAAGCCGCAAGCCGCTTTGCGACAGCTAAATTTAACCCGGCGAAAACATCGTCGGTTAAAAAAAAAATCGTAACCGGCATTGAAATAACGGTCGTCGACGGCACTGTCCATTATAATCTCGGCGACAGCTATACGCGCCTTGTCATCCGCGACACCCGCGGCATAACCGTCGCCACGGCATCGACCCCCGTCGGCACAATCTCATCCCTCACTCCGGGGGTCTACATAGCCACCGCAACCGCCCCCGGAAAATCAGAATCGACAAAACTCAGCGTGAAGTCACATTAAGTCTGAGGTCAGAGTTATGAGTGATGAAGTGATAGCCGTGTCGCGATAAATCGCGATGCTGAGACAAACCCGGCTATCCTGACTTCATCACTCATAACTCTGACCTCTGACTTCATCACTCTGACTTCTGACTTAATGTGACTTCTGACTTAATATAATATTTAGCCGCTGAGGGCGTTATAGTTAAGATGGAGTGTATCTTTAAACTTCTGCGCATGAGGCGGCCGGGGATGGTCGCGCTGATGGTTGTCGCGGTGCTTGCCGCGGCCCTGTCGGCGTGTTCGCCCAAGAAAAATACCGCCGCCTCGCGCCGCTATCAGGCGTTCATCACCCGCTACAATATCTATTTCAACGGCGACGAGCACTACAAGGAGACGCTGAAGGAGATGGAGCGGGCATATGAGGACGACTATACCGCCCAACTGTTCATGCACCCCGCCGAGGCTTATTCCAACCCGAAGGCCCCGCAGCCGACAGGCTCGTTCACGCGCTCAATCGAGAAGGCGCAGAAGGCCATCCAGCTGCGCAGCATCAAGAAGAAGCCCAAGCGCAAAAGCGGCCACGGCAACGATCCGGAGTACAAGGCGTGGATGAAACGCGAGGAGTACAATCCGTTTCTCCACAACGCGTGGATGCTGATGGGGCGCAGCCAGTATTTCAACGGCGACTTCCTCGGAGCGGCCTCGACATTCTATTATGTCAGCAAGCATTTTTCATGGCTCCCGGCGACAGTCACCGAGGCCAAGCTGTGGCAGGCGCGCAGTTACTGTGCGCTTGACTGGCTTTTTGAGGCCGAAAACATCCTCGTGCGCGTCAAACCCGACGAGCTGACGAGCAACACGCTCAAAGACCTCTATTATTTCACCTATGCCGACTACTACATCCGTTCCCGCGACAACGCCAAGGCTATCCCGATGCTTGTCGAGGCTCTGAAATATGCCAAGGGGAGTCAGAAAACGCGCCTCAACTTCCTGCTCGGGCAACTCTATACCGCCGAGGGGAACAAGGAGGCGGCCTACAAGGCTTACGGCAAGGCGGGGTCGTCATCGTCGGCCTCTTACCGCACGAAGTTCAACGCCCGCATCAAGCAGAGCGAGGTCTACACCGGCTCTGACATCGAGCCGGAGGTGAAGGCCCTGCGACGCATGACACGCTATGACCGCAACAAGGAGTATCTCGACCAGATTTACTATGCCATCGGCAACCTATATCTGAGCCGCAAGGACACCATCCATGCCATCGAGAACTACCGCCTCGCGGCCGAGAAGTCGACGCGCAACGGCATGGACAAAGCGATGTCGCAGCTCACACTGGGCGGACTGTACTTCGACCGCCGGGAATATGACCTCGCGCAGCCGTGCTACTCCGAGGCGGTGCCTCAGCTCCCCGAGACTTATCCGGGGTATGCGGGACTGAAACGCCGCAGCGACGTGCTCGACGAGCTTGCCGTCTATTCCCAGAACGTGACCCTCAACGACTCGCTGCTGCGTCTATCGGCCATGTCGCCCGAGGAGCAGCTTGCCGTGGTCAACAAAATCATCGACGACCTGAAAAAGAAAGAGAAGGAGGAGGCCGAGGCGGCACGACGCGAGGAATATCTCGCCCAGCAGGCCGCGCAAGGGTCCAATCTTCAGAACAACGGCGCCAATACCCCCAACCAGTTCCAGCTGAACACTGACAAGTCGTGGTATTTCTACAACACCGCCACCCGCAACGCGGGACGCACCGATTTCCAGAAACGATGGGGCAGCCGAAAGCTTGAAGATGACTGGCGGCGCCGCAACAAGGCGACATTCTCGATGAACGACTTCGGCGAATCGGGCGAGGAAGACTCGGAACAGGACGACAGTCAGGAACCGGAGTCAGCCGAGGCCGAGACTGCCGACAAGGAGGCGCAGGAGCACGCTAACGACCCCCACTATCCCGAATATTATCTCAAGCAGATTCCCAAGGATGACGTCGAGCGCACAACCGCCGGGGAGGTCATTCAGGAGGGCCTTTACAACATGGGGGTAATCCTGAAAGACAAACTTGAGGATTTCGACGCAGCCGATGCCGAGTTTGCACAGCTCATGTCGCGCTACCCCGACAACGTGTACCGTCTCGACATCTACAACAACCTCTACCTCATGAACATGCGCCGGGGCCGTCCCGACCTTGCCGAGAAATACCGCCTGCTGATAATCAGCGAGTTCCCCGACTCGAAATATGCCAAGGCGATGAGCGACCCCGACTATCTCGACAATCTCCGCAACATGGAGGCCCGGCAGGAGGAATTGTATGCCCGCACCTATGACGACTATCTCAACAACCGCAACACGCGTGTCCACGAGGCTTACGAGGAGATGATGCGCACCTACCCGCTGAGCAAAATCATGCCCAAGTTCATGTTCCTCGACGCGCTCGCCTATGTCACCGAGAACCGGCCCGACGAGTTCAGCGCGACACTCAAAGACCTGCTTGAACGCTACCCCGACACCGACATTACGCCCCTCGCGTCGGCCTATCTCAAAGGTCTCGCGCAGGGCCGCAAACTCCACAGCGGGCCGGTCAACAACCGCGGCATGCTGTGGGACACCCGCCTGACCAACGACTCCACCGCGCTCTCGGGCGAGGCTGCCGAGATAGAGTTTACCGTCGCTCCCGAGTCGCCCCAGCTGCTCGTGCTGCTGTTCCCCACCGACTCGATTTCGCCCAACCAGCTGCTTTTCGAGGTGGCGCGGCACAACTTCTCGACATTCGTCGTGCGTGACTTCGACCTTGAAACGATGAACTTCGGACGGCTCGGACTGCTGATTGTCAAGGGTTTCGCCAATCAGGAGGAGCTGAACCACTACCGTCGCTTACTGGCCGAGGACACATCGTTCTCGATGCCGCAGGCGGTGCGTCCGGTGATGATTTCACAGGAAAACTTCGACAAACTCATTCAGAGCGGCGGGTCGTTTGACGACTATTTCAAGTTCATAGGCGAGGAGACCCTGCGCTCGACCCATGAGGAGGTGCTGCCGCCCGACGAATATCCCTCGGCCGAGGAGATGTATGACACCACCCCCGGCGAGGAGGAGGAGGAGAAGAAGGAGAGCGAGGAAAAGGTCATAACCGATGAGACCGAAACCATCCCCGCTCCCGTCGAGGAAGAAGAAACCATCCCCGCCGATACCGTGCCGTCACCCGCTCCCGAGCCGCCGGTGACGATACCCGAG
>CAMWRO010000091.1 GCA_947176615.1 uncultured Porphyromonadaceae bacterium | reverse complement strand
GGCCGGGGAGTCCGGCCGATGGTGCGAGAAATCCTGTCGCAGGAGGGATGGTGAGGGGTGCGGGGAGGGTAAAGCAGTTGAGTCCGGGGATGACGGCGGGGTCGGCGGAAAAGATTGCGAAAAGGTCGCTGACGGCCTCGCCCGAGAGCATGGTTCCGGCCGGGTTGACAGCCGCTGAGACTATCAGCGGGAGATTGCGGCAGTTGCTGCGGATGATTTCGTGGATGACGCGCGCGTGGGAGGCGGACATGACGGTCTCGGCGAGAAAACAGTCGGGCATTCCGCAGTCGAGGAATGTCTCGATGACATGGGCATAATAGTGGAGGATGTCGGCTTGGGAGGCGGCCTGCGCGGGACCGATGGAGGCGGCGATGCGCGGGGCGCCGGCCTCGCGGGCGGCATCAACGGCGGCGCGGATGGCATCGCGGCGCGCGGGGGCGAGCGACGGGAGGGTGAACGTGCAGGTGGTGACAATGTCGGCCCCGGCGTCGACATACTGTCGGTGGATGCTCCCGACAAGGCGGCTGTGGTGCCACGCGGCGGCGGGAATCCGGTCAATCGGCAACCCTGCGGCAATGAGCATCGTGCCCATCGCGCCATCCTTTATCAATTGAGAATGGAGAATTGAGAATGGAGAATTTTCCATCTTTTGTCAATGGAGAATGGAGAATTGAGAATTGTCAATTGTCAATTCTCAATTCTCAATTAATCACAGTGTGACTTCGCCGCTTATGGGTGTCTCCATTGCGGCGCGCACTTGGGCGGGGGTGTAGCCGAGACCAAAGAGGTACATGAGTTTGGTGATTGCGGCCTCGCTGGTCATGTCGTGGCCCGAGATGACGCCGAGCGACGACAGGCGGTCACCCGAGACGTAACGCTTGGTGTGGACGGCTCCGTTGACACACTGGGTGACGTTGACAATGACGATTCCGCGGGCGATGGCATCGGCGACTTCGTTGAGAAACCATGCCGACGTGGGTCCGTTGCCTGCACCGAATGTGCGCATGACGACCCCTTTGATTCCGGGGGTGTGGAGGAGGTGCGACATGGTGGTGCGGGTGATTCCGGGATTGAGGTCGAGGAACATCACGGCGGGGTCCATCGCGGTGTTGACGCTCAGTGTGCGCGGCTCGTCGACGGGGGCGGGACGCCACAGCGCGTCTTCGTGGAAATGGATTCCGAGACCGATCTTGGCAAGCGACGGATAGTTGTTGCTCTTGAAGGCGTTGAAATTGTCGGCACTCATCTTGGTGGAGCGGTTTCCGCGCCACAGGTAGTTTTCAAAGAGAATCGCCACTTCCCTGACCATAGGCTCGCCCGCCATGTTGACGGCAGCGGCGATCTGGAGGGCGGTTATGAGGTTTTCCTCGCCGTCGGTCCTGACCTCGCCGATGGGTAGCTGCGAGCCGGTGATGATGACCGGCTTGTCGAGGTTGCCGAGCATGAAGGAGAGCGCCGAGGCTGTATAGGCCATCGTGTCGGTTCCGTGGAGCACGACAAATCCGTCATATTCCTGATAGTTCTGCTCGATGGCGCGTGCAATCTCCTGCCATCCCCGCTGGTCCATGTCGCTGGAGTCGATGGGTGGATGAAACTGGATATTGTCGATGTGGTAGTCGAGCATCTTGATCTTGGGGACGTTGTCGATCAGATGGCTGAAGTCAAACGGCTGTAATGCGCGTGTCACAGGATTTTCAATCATTCCGATCGTGCCTCCGGTGTAGATGATGAGGATGTGGGGTTTGCGGTAAACAGCCATCGTTTTAGTTTAAAGTTTAAGGTTTGTGTTTAGAGGGCCCCGAGGGGCCCTGTTTAGTCATATTTTATCCGATTTTAGCGCCGGGAGTGGCGGGAGCCGACGGGGCGAGCAGCACGAGCGAGCCGTCGCTGTTAACAGCCGACAGGAGCATTCCCTGCGAGACGATTCCCTTGATTTTGCGCGGGGCGAGGTTGGCGATAAAGCACACCTGACGGCCCACGAGGTCTTCGGGCTTGTAGAACTTGGCTATGCCCGAGACGATGGTGCGTTTCTCCATTCCGTCGTCAATGAGGAAACGGAGCAGCTTGTCGGCCTTGGGCACTTTCTCACACTCGATGATGGTTCCGACGCGCATGTCGCATTTCTCGAAAGTCTCGAAGTCGACCTCGGGGGCCTGCGGCTCGGGGCGCCATGCGGCGAGCTCGTTGGCTTTCTTGGTGTCCTGCAGGCGCCGGAGCTGGGCGGCGATAGCGTCGTCCTCGATTTTATCAAACAGCAGTTCGGCCTGACCGATCTGCGCTCCGGCGGGGATGAGGTCCATGCGGCCGATTTCGTTCCACGACAGATTTTCCAAACCGAGCATGCGGCACAGCTTTCCGCTCATGAAGGGGAGGAACGGTTCAAACGCCACGGCGAGGTTGCCGCAAAGCTGGATGGCGGTGTTGAGGATGGTCTTGACGCGCTCCATGTCGGTCTTGGCGAGTTTCCACGGCTCGGTTTCCTGAAGATAGCGGTTGCCGAGACGGGCGATTTCCATCGCCTGTTTCAGAGCCTCGCGGAAGTGGAAGGTGTCGAGGGCGGCGGTGAGCGCGTCGCGGGTTGCGGCCACGTCGGCAATCAGCTGCTCGTCGACAGGCTGGAGCGGCCCTGCGGCGGGGAGGGTGCCGCCGAAATATTTATGGGTCAGCACGACGGCGCGGTTGACGAAGTTGCCGAGGATTGCGACAAGCTCGTTATTGTTGCGGGCTTGGAAGTCGGCCCAAGTGAAATCATTGTCTTTGGTCTCGGGAGCGTTGGCGGTGAGGACGTAGCGGAGCACATCCTGCTTGCCGGGGAAGTCGGCGAGATATTCGTGGAGCCACACGGCCCAGTTGCGCGAAGTCGAGATTTTGTCGCCTTCGAGGTTGAGGAACTCGTTGGCGGGGACATTGTCGGGGAGCTGGAAGTTGTCGCCGTAGGCCATCAGCATGGCGGGGAACACGATGCAGTGGAACACGATGTTGTCCTTGCCGATGAAGTTGACGATGCGGCTTTCGGGGTCTTTCCAGTAGCGTTCCCATGTGTCGGGGAGCAGCTCCTTGGTGTTGGATATATAGCCGATGGGGGCGTCAAACCACACATAAAGCACTTTCCCTTCGGCGCCCTCGACGGGGACAGGGACACCCCACGTCAGGTCGCGGCTGACGGCGCGCGGCTGCAGGCCGGCATCGAGCCATGACTTGCACTGGCCGTAGACATTGGTCTTCCACTCCTTGTGACCTTCGAGAATCCACTCGCGCAGGGCGGGTTCCCACTTGTCGAGCGGGAGATACCAGTGGGTTGTCTCGCGCATCTTGACCGGCTCGCCTGTGAGGGCCGAGCGGGGGTTGATGAGGTCGGTCACGTTAAGCGACGAGCCGCAAGCCTCACACTGGTCGCCATAGGCACCGTCCTTGCCGCAGCGGGGGCAGGTCCCGACGACATAACGGTCGGCAAGGAACTCGCCGCCGGCCTCGTCGTAGGGCTGCATCGATGTCTTTACAGTGAACTCGCCCTTGTCATACAGGTGCTTGAAAAACTCGCTCGCGGTCTCGTGGTGGAGGTCGGAAGTGGTGCGGGAATAGATGTCAAACGACACACCCAGTTCCTTCAGCGAATCCTTGATGATGGCGTGGTAGCGGTCGACAACCTCCTGCGGGGTGATGCCCTCCTTGCGGGCACGCAGGGTGATGGGCACACCATGCTCGTCGCTGCCGCCGACCATGACGACATCTTCGCCGCGAAGGCGCAGATAGCGGGCATAAATATCGGCGGGAACATATACTCCGGCAAGGTGTCCGATGTGGACCGGGCCGTTGGCATAAGGAAGTGCGGTAGTTATGAGTGTACGCTTGAATTTCTTTTCCATTGCTTATTTTAAACTTTTCTGCAAAATTAATATATAACCCTCTAATTTCATCAATTTTGCCCGAAAAAACCGCCCTCCGCCCCTAAAAATATTGCATTTTGCTCTCCGCAGTTCTGATTTCAAAAAACCGGAACGAAATGCGCAATGCACAATGTATGATGCATAATTGAATGTAAATCACCTGATTAAACAGCCACGCAACGCTGCAATACGACTTAAAGTCCCCTACTAATCAACACATTAGCCTCAGATTTCGTCGTGCGTTAATTATGAATTACTTCATAACTCATAACTCTGCCCTCTGACTTCTGACCTACCCCTCGTGTATCGCATTGTACACAATCGACGCTTTGGCGGGGCCGACTACCTCGGCTATCGCGTCGAGGTCAGCCTCTTTGAGCCGCTTGAGACTTTTGAAATGGGTCAGCAGAGCTACGCGCGTCTTCTCGCCGACACCCTTGATCGAGTCGAGGGCCGAGACCGCCTGCGTCTTGCTGCGGCGGTTGCGGTGATGGGTGATGCCAAACCGGTGGGCCTCGTCACGCAGGTGCTGCACCACCTTCAGCGACTCGCTGTTTTTGTCTATATAAAGAGGTATGCTGTCACCCGGGAAATATATTTCTTCAAGACGCTTGGCAATGCCGACAACCGCAATCGTGCCGCGCAGCCCCATCTCGTCGAGAGCCTCGACCGCGGCCGAGAGCTGCCCCTTTCCGCCGTCGACCACGATGAGCTGAGGCAGCTCGCGCCCCTCCTCGACAAGGCGGGTGTAACGGCGCGTCAGCACCTCTTTCATCGAGGCGAAATCGTCGGGCCCGACGACTGTCTTGATATTGAAATGGCGGTAGTCTTTTTTGTAAGGTTTCGCGTCGCGGAACACTACACACGAGGCCACGGGATTCGTGCCCTGAATGTTGGAGTTGTCGAAACACTCGATGTGGCGCGGGAGTTCGCTCAGGCGAAAATCCTGTTTCATTCGCTCCAGAATGCGGTCGGTGCGCGCCTCGGGGTTGCGTTTCTCGCGGGTGTTGATGATGTCGAGGCGATGCTGGCGCGCATTGCGTCGCGACACTTCGAGCAGCTTGGCCTTGTCGCCGCGCTGCGGGATGGTAAACTTGACCGAGGGCATCTCCACGTCAGGAACCTCGGCGGCCACGACCTCGTCATATTCCACCGAGAGCGACGTGGCAATCTCGTTCATGGCATAGGCGAGCATTTCGGCGCGTGTCTCGTCGAGACGGCGCTTGTAGTCGAGCGTCACGCTGCGCACCACCGCGCCGCGCCTGACGTGCATGTAGTTGATGAAAACGTCGTCGCTCCCCTCCTCGTCGTCTATTCCGAACACGTCGACATCCTCGACCGTCGGACTGACGATGACGCTCTTGGACTGATAACGCTCCACGGTCAGATATTGCATCTTCAGTTCCTGCGCCTCCTCAAACCGCAATTCCGCCGCAAGCCGTTCCATCTCGCCGCGCAGGTGGGCAAGCAGCTCCGACGTGTCGCCGCGCAGAATGCACTTTATGCGGTCGATATATTTGGCATACTCCTCTTGCGGCACCTTGCCGACACAGGGCCCCGTGCAGCGTTTCAGATGATAGTCGAGACACAGCCGCCCCTTCCCCTTGGCAACATACTCGGGGGTTATCAGATGGCGGCATGAGCGTATCGGATACAGTTCGCGGATAAGTTCAAGCGTGGTTCGCGCCACAGCCGCGTCGGTGTAGGGACCGTAATATTTCGAGCCGTCCTTTATCTGCTGCCGCGTCATGAACACTCGCGGGAAAGGCTCGTTGGTGACCACAATCCACGGGTAGGTCTTGTCATCTTTCAACAACACGTTGTAGCGCGGCTGGTAAGCCTTTATCATCGACGATTCGAGATTCAAGGCATCCTGCTCGGTCGGCACGACGATATATTTCATGTCGACAATCGCCCGCACGAGCAGATTGGTGCGCAGGCTGTCGTGGGTGCGGTTGAAATAGGACGAGACGCGGCGTTTCAGATTCTTGGCCTTACCCACATAAATCACCGTACCCTCTGAGTCGAAATACATGTAGACTCCGGGGGTAGTGGGAAGAATCGAAATCTTCTCTTTCAGTTCGGGTGATTTATCGTGCTTGGCCATCTTTTAGAATGGAAAATTGAGAATTGAGAATGGACAATTTTTCCATTCTCAATTCTCAATTTTCAATTTAGTAAGAGATCAGCGATGTCACTTCGGCATCGGCGGGAAGATTGGCGCGGCCGTTGAGAGCCGAAAGCTCGATGATGAAGTTGATATAGATTTTCTTCGGGTTCATCGACTTCACCAGATTGTAGGCGGCAGCCATTGTCCCGCCGGTGGCGAGAACGTCGTCGTGGAGCACGACAATATCATCGGGACCGATTGCATCACGGTGAATCTCGATGGTGTCAGTGCCATATTCTTTATCATAGGTAGCCTGAATCGTGTCGGCAGGCAACTTGCCCGGCTTGCGCACAGGCACAAATCCGGCCCCAAGCTCAAAAGCGAGGATTGAACCGCCGATAAAGCCACGGGACTCGATACCCACTACTTTAGTAACACCTTTGTCGCGGTAAAGTTGCGACAGGTCCCACCCGATGATGTGAAGTCCACGAGGATCTTTGAACAGAGTCGTGAGGTCCTTGAACACGATTCCTTTCTGAGGGAAGTCGATAACGTCACGGATTTTAGATTTCAGATATTCCATAATCTTGTTAAGTAATTATAAATGAGATTCAAAAACATTCAATTGTTCCACGTGGAACAATCATTTTACCGTCCGAGCAACAGCAACAGAATGTTGACATCGGCCGGAGATATACCGGGAATGCGCGAGGCTTGCGCGACGGTCTCGGGGTCGATTCGCTCCAGCTTTTGACGCGCTTCGGTCGAAAGGGCCTTGACCGACGCATAGTCGATTTTCCCTTTCAGCCTTATGCTCTCAAGGCGGTGCAGCTTGTCGGCTATCAACCGTTCACGCTCGATATACCCGCTGTATTTCATCAATATTTCGGCGGCCTCGACGATTTCGTCACGGCGTTCCGCCTCGATATTTTCATCGAGGAATCGCTGCAACGGCTCTATCATCGACGCGAGAAGGCGCAGATTAAGGCGGGGGCGAAGGACGAGGTCTATCAGTTTTACGCCCTGTTTCAACGGCTGCTCCCCTGCCGCCTCAAGCGACGGATTTATAATGGAGGCTTTGACCGAGAACTCGCGGCAGAACCCTATCAGCGAGTCGCGCTGGGCGAGCTTTGACTGCATGAGCTCCCACCGCTCGTCATCGACAAGTCCCACTTCGCGGCCTCGCGGCGTCAGGCGCATATCGGCATCATCCTGCCGCAGCAGGATGCGGTACTCGGCGCGGGAGGTAAACATGCGGTAAGGCTCGTCGACTCCTTTCGTGACAAGGTCGTCAATCAGAACACCGATATAGGCTTCGTCGCGCGAAAGCACCATCGGCTCCTTTCCCATGACCGACAGAGCGGCGTTGATTCCCGCCACAAGGCCCTGCCCTGCGGCCTCCTCATAGCCGGTCGTACCGTTGACCTGTCCGGCAAAATAAAGACCGGCGACACGCTTTGTCTCAAGCGTGTGGTGCAGCTGCGTCGGGTCAAAAAAGTCATATTCTATCGCGTAGCCGGGACGGTAAAGCTGCACATCTTTCAATGCAGGTATCGTCTCCAGCGCGCGGAACTGTATGTCGATAGGCAGCGACGAGGAAAATCCGTTGAGATAATACTCCTGCGTGGTTTCCCCCTCCGGTTCGAGGAAAAGCTGGTGCTCTTCCTTGTCGGCAAACGTCACAATCTTGGTCTCGATGCTGGGACAGTAACGCGGCCCTATGCTCTGAATCTGCCCGTTGTAGAGCGGCGAGTCGGGAAGTCCGGCGCGCAATATCGCGTGGGTCTCGGAATTGGTATAGACCGTGTGGCACGGACGCTGACGCAGCTTGCGCCTGACACCGGGCAGATAAGAGAACTTGTGAAAGTCATCCTCACCTTCCTGAAGGTTGGTAAGCTCCCACTTTACCGAGCGGCCGTCGATGCGCACCGGCGTACCGGTCTTCATGCGGTCGGTCGTGAATCCCATCTCGCGGAGCTGCTCGGTGATTCCGTGGGATGCCGGTTCGGCCACGCGGCCGCCGGGGAGCTGCACGCGCCCCGTGTGCATCAGTCCGTTCAGAAACGTTCCGGCCGTCAGCACCACCGCCCGGGCCTTGAATTCGACCCCGAGAGCCGTCATGACACCCGCCACGCGCCCGTCGGAATCAAAGGTCAGACTGTTGACCGAGTCCTGCCACATCGACAGGCCCGGAGTGTTTTCAAGCAACTCGCGCCATGCAAGGCTGAATGCCATGCGGTCACTCTGGGCACGGGGACTCCACATCGCGGGCCCCTTGGAGCGGTTGAGCATCCTGAACTGTATGGCCGTCGTGTCGGTGACAATTCCCATCATACCGCCAAGAGCATCTATCTCCCTGACAATCTGACCTTTGGCTATACCGCCAACAGCCGGATTACAGCTCATCTGCGCAATCTTGTTCATGTCGATGGTAATCAGCAGCGTGGATGCTCCCAGACGTGCCGAGGCCGAGGCCGCCTCACATCCGGCGTGTCCCGCACCGATGACTATGACATCATATTCAAACTTCATTTATCCTTGATTTACAAAACGTTATCCACATTCACTCCCATCTCGGCAAGCATCTTCAGCGCAGCTTCTTCATGAGCCTCCATGATTTCGCGCTCGCCGGGACCCTTATCGTTGATGCCACACAGGTGCAGCACACCGTGGATGATGACCCGCAGCAGTTCGCGGTCATAGGTCGCCCCCACCATCTCGGCATTGCTGCGCACCGTGTCAAGCGAAATGAACATATCGCCTGACACCATGCGGCCACGGGAGTAATCAAATGTTATAATATCGGTATAATAATCGTGGTTGAGAAACTGCACGTTTACCTTCAGGATTTTCTCATCATCACAAAAGATGTAGACCAGCGGCCCCACGATACGGTTGTGGGCAGCGGCGACACGGGCGACCCACGTCTGCAGCACATCATAGTCCAATGCCGGTAGCACGGTCGTGCCGTCGGCAGTCCATTCTATCTTGTTCATAAACCGAAGTAAAGATATTACTCACAAAGGTAATAAATTTTACCGATTTTCTGAAAAATCAACAACTCCACTTTTTTGACCAAATTCCCCCGACACGCTAAAAAACCACCAAACCACCACATAATCAATCCATTACACCCCAAAACACCCCGATTTAACCCTCCGAGAATCAAAAATTTCAGCAATCACGGCCACTTCCCCGCAAAAATCCCGCCCAAACCCGCAAAAAATCACTCGCGTCTCCCCCACCCTCCCGTCACAGAAATTGAAAAATCAAAACGCATCAAAAAAAT
>CAMWRO010000090.1 GCA_947176615.1 uncultured Porphyromonadaceae bacterium | reverse complement strand
AGAGTGGCCTCGGTGGCACCGAACATGTTCATGACAAGGTTGGGTCCGCAGTACATCTGGCCGCCGCTCTGCCATGACCAAGTGGGCGAAAGTGACACTCGCTTGTAACGGAGGCTGAGGTTGAATCCCATGTTGAAGTCGGGCGTACACTTGCCGATAACCTTGCTGTCACCGGTAGCCACGGGGAGACCGTCGGCATCGAGATAGAGGTTTCCGTTATCGTCGCGCTCATAGCCTGTGCCGAAGATGACGGGGTAGGAATATCCGACGTAGGCGCGCACCTGAGGCTCAACAAATCCGCCGAGCATGATGTTGTCGACATCGGGAGCGAGTTCCTTAACCTTGCTCTCATACTTGGTGAAGTTCACCCCTAAGTCGGCGGTGAAATCCTTGCTTGTGTAGAGAGTGGCGGCAAGGTTGAGCTCGTGGGTGTGGGTGGTGATGCGGCCACCGTTGGAGATGAGTTCCTGATAGCCGGTAGAGCCTGCCATCGGGATGTCGAATATCTGATTTTTCACATCCTGATAGCTGTAAGTATAATCGAGGCGCACACGGTCATTGAACAGGCGCAGGTCGGCACCCAGCTCGTAGTTCTTGGTGGTCTGAGGTTTCAGTTCGGGGTCATACTGCTTGTAGTAAGGAATATAGGAGGTCACGCCGCCGAGAGGATAGGAAATGGGAGAGCCGCCATAGAAGCCGCCGCCGTAGGCAGGGGTATAGGCAAAGTCCTTGTAGTAGGAGCCGGCTTGTCCCACCTCGGCATAGGAGGCGCGGATTTTACCGAATGACAGCACGGGATTCCCCTTGAGGGCCTCAAGCTCGGTGAACACCCAAGCGGCCGATACCGAGGGATAGAAGAACGAGCGATGGTCGCGCGGCATGGTCGAAACCCAGTCGTTACGTCCGGTGACGCTGAAGAACACCATGTCTCGCCATGAAAGGTTGGCGTTGAAGAACAGGCCCACGGTGCGGTCCTTTACAGGCGCCTGATACCAGTAGCTCATGTTGACGCAGTTGCCGATTACAGGCTGGCCGTAGAACGAAAGCTGGTCGCCCTCATAGTCCCACTCTGAAACATTGTCCTGATTCACCTCGTTACCCACCATGAGACCGAGGTTCCAGTCCTGATTGGCACCGAAAAGGGCAGTGAAGTTGGCAGTCACGAGGTTGTTGAAGATGTTGCGCGTCACGCCACGGTTCTCGACATGTCCCTTAGGATAACCGCCCGATCCAGAGCCAAGCTCATAGGTGTCGTTATAATGTGATGTGTACATGTCGACACCGATCTGCTCGCGGATTACGAGGTCGTAGTTGTCGCCCCAGTTGATGGCGGGACGATACTCGACATAGGCGTTGCCGAACATGCGCTGTGTGCGCTGCCCGAACTCGTTGTTGTCGGCCCACCAGTAGGGGTTGTTAAACGATGTCGAGCGGTAGCAGATCTGGGTGGTCGGGTCGCCGGGGACATGGTTGGGAATACCCTTGAGGTCATACTCGGCAGGCGCGCCGTAGACCACGTTGGTGATACCCGAGTTGGCCACGGGCGCACTCTTGATGGTGGTGTTGCTGTAATTGGCCGAGAATCCGGTCTTCCACTGGTTGTTAATCTGCCAGTCGACAAGTCCGCGGGCACCCCAGCGGGTCAGTCCGGTCGAGGGAATGATGCCTTTCTGATAGGAGTTGGAGAGGCCAAACGAGTAGTTGATGGTTTTCTTTTTCTGCGAGATGCTGAAATTGGCGTTCTCGGTAAATCCGGTTTTGAAAAAGTCGCCCACGTTGTCAAATGTCTCGGGGGTAGTCCAGCCGTCAAGACCGGCCATAGCGCGCTTGGGATTGTAGTACATCCCCTCGTGCTTGCCATACTGGCGGGTATACGCATTGTCGGTATTACCGCCATAGGTGGGGTCGTTGGGCAGCTCGGAAATTTTCGGGCCCCAAGTGGTCGACGCGCCGGGATTATAGCGGCCACCGACACCCTGCGAATAGACATCCTGATGCTTGAACTTGCGCGAGATGCGCTCGGCGCTGAGATCGGTCGAGATGGTGATGACGGGACGCGACGAGTTGGCCGAACCGCGTTTGGTCGTGATGACAATGACACCGTTGGAGGCGCGGATACCGTAAAGGGCGGCAGCGGCCTGACCTTTCAGCACATTGATACTCTCGATGTCGTCAGGGTTGATGTCGATGGAGCGGTCGCTGACATTCGAGCCGGTCACAATCGAGTTGGCGGAGTTGACAAAGTCGGGGGTTGAGGCGATGGGCATACCGTCGACAACATAGAGAGGCGCGTTGTTGCCCGAGAAAGAGCGGACGCCGCGGATGGTGATGTTGCTCGACGCACCGGGCGCGCCTGACGACGGGCGTATGTCGACACCCGAGAGCTTGCCTTGCAGCGCGCTTGACAGCGACGTGGTTCCCGCCGTGTTCAAGTCTTCGGCTTTAAGGTCCTGCACGGCATAGCCGAGACCCTTGCGGTCACGCTTCATGCCGAATGCGGTAACTACGACCTCGTCGAGCTGGTTGTCGGCATTTTTAAGTTCGATAAGCATGGGTGAATCTGTGATGTCGACCTGCGCGGTAATCATCCCGACGTAGGAGACATTGAGTTTGGTAATGCCGTCGGGCACCGTCAACGTAAATTTTCCGTCAAGGTTGGTTGCAACGCCCGAGGCATGGGCACCTGCCGGAATAACACTCGCGCCTATGAGGGGTTCTTTGTCTCCCGCATAGACTACAGTCCCGCTGACCGTGCGGGATTGTGCCGAGAGGCACAATCCCGTCGCCGCGGCGACCGCAATTGTCATAAGCATAAAAAACAATCTTTTCATAACTTAGAAATAGTGAAACATTAATTAAAACTGTGTTACAATAAAAAATTAGGAAACTTAAACTTAAAATATATTTCAAATTGTTAGTATGTCGCAAATGTAGAGGTTTAATTCCAAACATCCAAATATTTTCATATAAAAATCACAATTTTCAAGAAAATTTTTATCTAAACCGATATTTTAATGGCAAATTATTACAAAACCGTAACAATGCCATAAAACATAATTACAAGGCATCTTATCGCTAATCAATTATGACACTGCACTTTAACCCATACAACAACAGAACACCGCCTTCACGGCGGTGTGTTAACAAACATTGCAACTCTGTAACAAGACTGAAAACAGGGAAAAACAGCGGAGGAAAATCGTTAAAATTAACATAATAAAACACGCGATACTCGGACAGCGAGCAAAAAAAATCCGCTGCAACGGTGAGCAACCACGGCTCCACGACACCTTACAGCAGATGGATGGCTTCCATAAATCTCTTGACAACCGCCGGGTCGCCTGTGTGTTTTCCATTGTCCTCGCTGAGCTTGCAAGTGTCGTTGTAGAATGTCCACGACTCGGTTATCTTGACGGCGACGAGCTTGATGACGATGTTCATCGGCTTTACTCCCTCGAAATCGTTGGTGAAATGAGTGCCGATACCGAATGACGGCCGGCACACTTGCGAGGCATACCGCTGTATCGCTATCGCCCTGTCGGTGTCGAGCGCATTGCTGAACACGACCTGCTTGCTGCGCGGGTCGATGCCGAGAGAGCGGTATTTGGCCACGATTTTGTCGAGCTGTTCCCGGTTGTCGCCGCTGTCGACACGCAGTCCCTTGAACATGTTGGCATAGTCCTCCGAGAAATTGAGACTGAAAATGTCCCAGCCATATGTATCATAAAGAAATGTTCCGAGCGCGCCGCGGTAGGTGGCCGCCCAGTTGCGCATTGCGATATAATTGGCCATCTGAGGGCCAAACATTCCCGCGATTGCGCAGACAATCTCATGGGCCATCGTCCCGATGGGCGTGAGATCATGTTTCATCGCGAGATACACGTTGCTTGTGCCGGTAAATCGTCCCGGGCCGGGATTGCGCCGCGAGTATGACGCCATTGCACCCACTACGGTGTCCTGCGCCTCAAACGAGGCACGGCGTCGTGTCCCGAAATCGCTGAAAAAGCATCCGGCATCAATCAAGCGGCGCGCTTTCATGACCGACCTTTCCCGACACATCTCCATGTCGAGTTTAGGCGTCTGCCCTGTCATGATGTAATAGAGTTCCGAAATAATGGCCAGAACCTTGACTTCGAGCAGTATCGTGTCAGTCCATGCCCCTTCGAATTCCACCGACAGATGCCCCTCGCAGTCCTGACCGACCTTCACCCGGCGGCTGTCGTAACGGTAGCCTCGTAGAAAGTCGTAGAACCAGAAGGGGATGTAGGGACAGCGGCGTTTCATGAAATCCACCTCCTCGGCGGTGATAACGACCGATTCGAGCGACTCGACCTGCCGGCGCAACTCGTCGGCAAAGCCGTCGGGATAAACCGTGTCGGAGCGGTCGGTGAAACGGTACTTTACCTGTGCGCGGGGATAGTTGTCGATGACCGCGCAACACATCGTGAACTTGTAGAGGTCGTCGTCGGTAAAACGGGTGATTATCTGTCTCATGTCGTCGGGGCGCTATTATACATTATATATTATGTACAATATTAAACGCCCCGGCGGGGTGTCGGGTTTACAACCCCGTGGTGACAGGAAACGCAGCCTCGCCGTCGCCGAGTGATTTCAGCGCCTGACCGACGGTGGGGTCGGTGAGATTGTCTACCTCATAGTAGCCTTGGAGTCCGATGGCATTGCGGGCGATAAGGGCTCGGAGGGTGTTGACGAGCAAGTCACGCGACTCGTTGATGTAGAACCACCGGGGCACGATACCTGCCTTCTGTGCGTAGGCCACGAAGTCCTGAAGCAGTCGGTCATCAGAAGGGAGCAGCGGCAACAGCTCGGCGGCAGTCTTGGCCGGGGCAAACAGCTCACGGTTGTTGTCGTTGTAGTCAAAGGCAAACTTCTGCAGCAGTCCGGCATTGGCCACGTTGAGATAGTAGGAAGTGTAGCCGGTGGTGTCATTGGGCACGAAGATGTCGGGCATGATTCCACCGCCGCCGTAGACAGTGCGCCCGTGCATGGTAGTGAACGCAAGCGAGGTATTCTGCTTTATCGAGTCGGCGCTGTAGAACTCGCCGTGGTTGTAGCGGTCGATGATGTCGTTGTTATAGTTTGTGCCGGGAGCATAGGTTTTCTGAATACAGCGTCCCGAGGGAGTGTAGTAGCGGGCCACTGTCAGACGGATGGCGCTGCTGTCGGGCAGCTCGGTCTGATGCTGCACGAGCCCCTTGCCGAATGAGCGGCGGCCGATTACGAGTCCGCGGTCATTGTCCTGAATCGCACCGGCAAAAATCTCGCTCGCGCTTGCCGAGTACTCGTCGAGCAGCACTACCACCTCGTCGTCCTTGAACGTGCCGCTTCCGTCGCTGGCAAGCATCGTGTTGTTGCTCTTGACCTTTCCTTTCATTGACACGATGGGCGCGCCTTCGGGGAGGAACTCCTGCGCCATCAACACGGCAGGCTCCATGAAACCGCCCCCGTTGCCGCGGAGGTCGATAATGAAACGCTTAGCTCCGTCAGTGCGCATTTCGAGCATGTGGGTGAGAAATTCGGCGTAGGTTGTCGCGCCAAACTTGTTGATTTTCATGTAACCTGTCTCGTCATCTATGAGATAGGCGGCGTCGACCGAGTTTACAGGAATGTCACCGCGGGTAATCTCATAGGTCAGAATCTTGGGCGAGGTATTGCGCTTGATTCCGAGCTTGACGACAGTGCCCTTGTCGCCACGCAGAGTGTGCATGACCTTCTCGTTGGACCATCCGCGCGAGGTGGCCACCGAGTCGTCGATTGTGACGATGCGGTCGCCCGGCAGCAGTCCCACTTTTTCGGATGGGCCGCCGGCGATTACTTCAAGCACGTTGATAGTGTCGTTCATAATCGTGAACGAGATTCCTATACCCGAAAACGAGCCGCCAAGCTCGTCGTTGACCGCCTGAAGGTCTTTGGCCGGGATATAGGTCGAGTGAGGGTCAAGATGAGAGAGCAAGTCGGGAATGGCGGTATCGAAAAGGCTGTCGGTGTCCACGTCGTCGACATATCCCGCCTCGATCATCTTCATGATGGTGTCAAGTTTGGCATTGGCATCCCAGCGGTGGGAGGTCGAGAAGAAAACCTTCCCGAGCCACATGCCCCCGACGAGAGCCACAGCGATAGCCAGCGGCATCCACACCGCCGGATTCTTTATTCGGTTATTCATTTAGAGTTTTGAAGTATGAAATAATTAGCTTTTTGATTGACATGTTATTCAATGCCTTCGCGGGCAGGAGTCAGGTTCTCGACATGGACACACTCTATCCCGGCGCGGGAGAGCAGCTCAAGCCCGTCGGTAATGCGGTAAAGCTCGTTGAACACGACACGCACTATTCCACTCTGGATAATAAGCTTGGCACAATCGACACAGGGCGACGCGGTGATGTAGAGAGTGGCACCCTCGCTCGAATTGTTGCTGCGGGCGACCTTAGTGATGGCGTTGGCCTCGGCATGAAGCACATAGCTCTTGGTGTTCCCCTCGCTGTCCTCGCACACATTCTCAAATCCCGCCGGGGTGCCGTTGAAACCGTCAGATATTATCATGCGGTCCTTCACCAGCAGCGCTCCCACCTTGCGACGCTCGCAATAGGAGTTTTCGGCCCATATGCGAGCCATTCTGAGGTAGCGGCGGTCGAGTAATTCTTGCTTGTCGTTGTTGCCCATGACAGTTGTATTTTTCAAGTTGCAAAGATACACATTTTATCCCATTAATGTGCAATTTTACAATAAAAACCTTCGTCTTCGTCGGGATATGGGGAAATTTTACTAAATTTGTTGATTGATTTGACATAACGGCCCCCGCTCTCCCGCACAAAATCGCTAATCAACCGTTATATCCTATAGAATTAACCCTTAAAACAAGTCAACCCTTATGAACAAGATTTCAATACTTGCCCTCGCCATCGCGGGACTTATGACAACAGGTTGCGGCGTCATCAAGCGCGCCCCCGCCAAAACCGCTACCGTTACCGAAACAGCTCCGACAGCCGAAACCGGCTTCAACACATCGACACAGCTCGCACCGGCCGAAATGAACGGCGAGTGGGCAATCGTCAATGTCAACGGCAAGGATGTCAAGGTCAACGGCGACAACCACCCCAACCTCTCGTTTGTGGTTGACGAGAATATGCCCGGTGCTGTCTCTGTCATCGGATTCAACGGCTGCAACTACATCAACGGCACTTTCTATGTCGAAGGGACAAAACTCACCCCCGGAGGCGAGTTCATCTCAACGATGAAGGCATGTCATGACGCCCCCTACGAATATGACATCAACCAAGCTCTTGACCACGTCGTGTCCTACGGCATAAACCATTCCGCCACCGGCTACACAATGGCTCTGAACAACGCCTCGGGAACACCTCTGATTGTGCTGCGCAAGCATGACATCGCGTTCCTCAACGGCGCATGGAAAGTTGATGCCATTAACGGCAACGCCGTCCCGGCATCGGCCGATGTGAAAATCGTCATCGACCTTGACCAGAAAAGCCTCCACGGCAACGCCGGATGCAACATCGTCAACGGATCGCTCATCCTCACGCTCGACAAGGAAAACGGAATCGAGTTCAAAGACCTCGTGACCACCCGCATGACATGCCCCGACATCGCTACCGAACAGGCATTCCTGCTCGCGCTCGAAAATGTCTCGTCAGCCGCCCGTGACGGCTCTGACAACCAGGCCGTCCTACGCGACTCTGACGGCAAAACCGTCATAACCCTCACACGCATCGACCCGAAACAAGCCGAAATGTAGCGACATGAGAATAACGATAACCAAAGACGACATCCGCTGCCGCATCCGTGCCCGCAAGGCCCTGCTCGACGACAATGAACGCCGAGAGGCGGCCGCACGAGTGTTTGCAATCCTCGAACAGACTCCCGAGTTCATGCTTGCCGACCACATCCTGATGTACCACTCTCTTCCCGACGAACTGTCGACACGAGAGTTCATCGACCGCTGGAGCACACGCAAGCACTTCTATCTCCCCCGCGTCAACGGGGCAAACCTCGACATCCTCCCCTATGACCGCTCCACGCTGCAACTCGGCGCGTTCCACATCGAGGAGCCACAGGGCGACAACGTGACACCCGTCGAGGCTATCGATATGATCGTCATCCCCGCCGTGGCCTACGACCGCAACGGCAACCGGCTCGGACGCGGAAAAGGCTTTTACGACCGGCTCTTGGCATCGACCAAGGCTCGCAAAGTGGGCGTGGCCTACGACTTCCAGCTCATCGACGACGACATCCCCGTCGATGCCCATGACGTGCCGGTCGACATCGTAATAACCGAATCCCGTTTCATAAAACCCCGCAGATAATAATGGCTCAACGACCCGTGGTAAGCGTTGTCATGATTGCCTACAATCAGGAGGCGGTCATCGGCAACGCCATCAAGGGAGTGGTCAGGCAGAAAACCGACTTCCCGATAGAGCTCGTCATAGTCAACGACGCATCGACCGACGAAACCCTTGCTGTCGCCCGACGATGGCAGCAGCGATACCCCGACATAATAAAGGTGTTCTCCAACCCGACCAACCTCGGCATTCAGGCCAACTATATCGAGGCATTCCGCCACTGTACCGGAAAATACCTCGCCATGTGTGATGCCGACGACTACTGGATTTATTCCCGCAAGCTCGCCACTCAGGTCGGCTACATGGAGCGTCACCCCGACTGCGCCATAACCTTCCACCGCGTCATCAACCACTATGAAGCCGACGGGACCAAAAGCCTCAGCAACGGCGGTCAGGCCGTCGATACCGACATCACCCATCTCAGCCGTGCCAACTACATCACCAACCTCTCGGTCCTCTACCGCCACGACTGCGTCGACCTCTCCAGACTCCCCGAGTGGACACTGCGCCACCCGCTGCTCGACTACACCATCCACATGCTCTATGCCGCCCACGGCAAAATCCACTATTTCAGCCGCCCGATGGGGGTATACCGCATCGGCGCGTCGGGGACATGGAGCAATGCCGAGCGATACCGCCGCCTCGGCATGTCGCTTGCAGTGCGCGAAGACCTCATCAGCGAGTTTTCCGACCGGCCCGAAGTCGTCGAGGGACTACGGCAGGCATCGGCCAACATTCTGCTCCACATGCTCATCGCAGCCGGTGACGACACCCGCCTCCAACGCGAGACACGCGACAAGCTGCACCTCATCCCCGCCTATGCCGACGACAAGGCGATTGATGACGCCGTCGCCCGCATCTCAGCCACCCGCCCCCCGCTGAATATAAGAATCCTAACTCGCGTGCGCGCAGTGATCTCCCGCCTGA
>CAMWRO010000089.1 GCA_947176615.1 uncultured Porphyromonadaceae bacterium | reverse complement strand
GTCAGGGAAACTGACGGACGTTTTTTGTGTGCGTAATCTGTTTTTACGGGAGTTTCACGACGATTTTGACCGGGTAGTGGTCAGAGGGGTTACGCGGCGTATATTGTCGCAGTGTTATCTCCTTAGGTGCGTCGGGCGAGTCGCTGACCGATGCCTCTGTCGAGTCGAGAGTGCGGTAGGTATCGGTCAGTACGCCATATTTTTTCACTTCGATGCTCGGAGAGACAAATATATGGTCGATGCGGCTGTCAGTATAATCGTCGGTGTGATAGGCGTTGTAGGTGCCGTTAAGGGCATAGACGAGTTTTCCGACGGTATAGGAATCGACAAGCGCGCGGCCGTCATTGAATGCCGCGTAGGATGAGTGGGTCTGGTCCACGTTGAAGTCGCCGGTAAGGAACACCGGCAGTGTGCTGCCGAATTCCTGCATTTTACTCTTGACAAGCGCGGCACTTTCGACGCGGGCGCGTTTCCCGATGTGGTCGGCGTGAAGGTTGAAGAACAGGAATTCTTTGCCCGAAGGGATGTGGCGGAAGTGTCCCCATGTGCAGATGCGGTTACACACGGCGTCCCATCCCAGCCCGGGGCGGTCGGGGGTCTCGGAAAGCCAGAAATCACCGTGGTCGACTACTTCAAAAAGGTCAGTGCGATAGAAGATTGCCGAGTGTTCTCCTTCTTCTTTTCCGTCGTCACGGCCAATCCCGATGTAATCATACCCCGGCATGGCGGCACGGAGTTGTTCAAGTTGCGATTTATATCCTTCCTGAGTGCCGAAGATGTCAAAGTCGTGGAATTGCACAAGTGTCGCAATTACCGGGTAACGACGTTCCCATCCGTTTCCGGCCTCGTTGTCGCCTCCGTTGAGCTGGCGCAGATTATAGCTGGCTACATTGAACTCGGCCGGCACTTCCGCACGGGCTGCCGATGTTGCTGTCAGTATCAGAAGGGACAGAAATAATGTTTTCAGTTTCATTTATGTTCAAGATTTAAGAGATAAGATTTGCGGTCGAGATTTCCGGCGTATCCGGTCAGGGAGCCGTCGGAACCTACCACTCGGTGACAGGGGATAATGATGGAAACGGGGTTGTGCCCGACAGCGTTGCCTATTGCGCGTGCCGACCGGCAGCCTATCGCCTGCGCGATGGCACCGTAGCTTGTTGTGGCGCCGTAAGGAATCATGAGCAATTGTTTCCACACCTTGTGGCGAAAAGGAGTCCCGGCAGGATTGAGCGGCGGCAGGAAATCGGGTATCGAGCCGCCGAAGTAGGTGTCGAGCCATCTGACGACCGACATCATGGTCGTACTCGCCTGCTGACTGACTCGGTCCGGTAATCCGGCCGGTTTGTTACCCGGATACCATATCCCGGTAAGAAAATTCTCCTCGACGACGACCGTCAGGTCGCCGAGAGGAGAATTATATGTATAACGCTCGGTCATCAATTACTTGAATATGCGGGCATATTTGTCAAGCAGCTGCTTGAAACGCGGGTCGTCGCGGAGCGGGGCGACATTGACACGGGCATCATCGGCGCGGGTCCAGTTGTGATAGTTGGCATATCCTTTTTCAAGCGATGTCTCCATGCAGGCAAACGCGCGGTTCAAATCGCCGCGGGCACCCCAGTAGCAGGCTCCATAATAGTTGACCATGCCGTCATAATCGTCGACACTTTCAAGAATGGTCTCCATCCAGTCATCGCCTTCAATCTCGCGGCCGAGATACAGGAGGGCGAAACCGCGCAGCGATGTGACATCGTCGCTCTTGAAGTCCATGTCAAGGATGCGCTCATAGCAAGACTCGGCGTTGGCTTTCTGATTGCGATATTCACCGAGAACCCATGCGCGCAGCATAAAGATGTAAGGATTCTCGGCCTCGTTCATCGCGGCCTCGCTGAGGGCCACTGACGCCTCGGCATATTCTTTGAGCGAAATCTGGGCGAGAGCCTTTGCCACAAGGGCCGGATTGTAATTGGGGTCCTTTTCAAGAGAGGATTCGGCACAGGCAAGGGCGGTGTCATAGTTGCCGAGAGCGCGCTCGACATCAGATTTCAGCACATAGTAAGCCTTGTTTTCGTGAGTGGCTCCGACGGCATAGTCGGCGTTGAGAAGGGCGGTGTCATACTGTCCAAGCGCGTAGTAGCATTCACATAGCGAGGCATTGATGCCGGGATAGGTGTCGAGATGGTCGGTCAGGATGCGGTCATAGTCGGCGATAGCGGCCGAGTAGTGACAGTGACTCTGAGCGATCATGGCTCGGATATAGTAGAACATGCCGATTTTGGGTGCCTGACCGATAGCCTTGCTCAGTCCGCTGATAACCACGGGATAATCGGTGCGGCTGAGCAGAGCGAGCTCGCTGAGCGCACGGGGTGTATTGGCCTGATCGGTGCTGATGGCAATAATGTAGTCTTCGACCGCTCCGGGGATATTTCCCATCATTGAGCGCACCGAGGCACGACGGATGTACACGTCGCTGACACCGGGGGTAAGGGTTACGGCCTCGTCACAGAGGTCGTTGGCCATGCCGATATTGTTTTCCTTGACGGCGATTCGTGCCAGTCCGAAAAGAGCCTCCTGACTGCGTGCGTTCATTTTGCGCAACGCGTTGAAATCATTCTTGGCATCTTCATAGCGGCCGAGGTCATAATAGGCTGTTCCGCGCTGATAGATGGTGATGTAGTCGGTCGGGTTGATTGACAGGACGGCATTGAGGTCATTGACAGCGTTGTCGTAGCGTCCGGTCTGCATATAGATGTTGGCGCGGAGCTGATGGGCCTGATAGCGGATGTCGGGGTCATCCTCGGGCATCACGCGGATAGCCTCGTTGATATCGGTCAATGCTCTGGGGTAATCATTGTGTTTGTAATATTCGCTGGCACGACGGAAAAGTGTTTCATAATCCCGGGGGTCTTCGTCAAGCAGATCCTGATAAGCCTTCATCATCGCCTGAGTCAGCGGGTCGTCCATCCCTGTCTGTCCCGAGACAGGGGCAATAAAACCAAGGAGCAATAAGCACAAAGTGAATGTTCTGAATTTCATATCGGTATATTTCATTAGTCTGCAAACATGTTTATGGTGGCGCGGATGGCCGAGAGACGTTTCAAGAGCTCGGGGAGCCGGGAAAGCGGGAGCATGTTGGCCCCGTCGCTTTTGGCTTGTGACGGCTCGGGATGAGTCTCGATAAAAAGGCCGTCAACGCCGACAGCCACCCCGGCGCGGGCGATTGTCTCGATCAGGTCGGGACGGCCTCCGGTGACGCCTTTGGGCTGGTTGGGCTGCTGGAGCGAGTGGGTTGCGTCGAGAATGACGGGACATCCGAATTTCTGCATCTCGGGAATCCCGCGATAATCGACAATGAGGTCCTGATATCCGAATGACACCCCGCGTTCCGTAACGGCTACATTGTCGTTTCCGGCCTCTCTTACTTTCTGCACGGCAAACTGCATCGCCTCGGGTGACAGAAATTGCCCTTTCTTGATGTTGACAGCCTTGCCGGTGCGTGCGGCGGCCACGAGCAGGTCGGTCTGGCGGCAAAGGAATGCCGGAATCTGGAGCACGTCGACAAAGTCAGCCGCCATCTGCGCTTCTTCGGGCGAGTGGATATCGGTCACGACAGGGATGCCGAATGTCGATTTCACTTTTCCGAGAATGGCAAGGGCCTCAAGGTCGCCGATGCCGGTAAAAGAGTCGAGGCGCGAGCGGTTGGCCTTGCGGTAAGACCCTTTGAAAACGTAGGGTATGCCAAGGTTTTCGGTTACTTTGACGATGGTCTCGGCGATTTCCATAGCCATTTTCTCCCCCTCGATGACGCAGGGGCCTGCAAGGAGGAAGAAATTGGGATAACTGCTATAATCTTTAAAATTCATAATCATTAGTTAATTCATAATGTGGAGGATTTCAGCCGGTCAAGGACGTGACAGGCGGTGACGGCATAAAGGGCGGCCGTCTCGGTGCGGAGGCGTTCCTCCCCGAGGGTGACCGGGACAAAACCGGTGTCGAGCGCGGTTTTTATTTCGGCCGGAGAGAAATCCCCCTCGGGGCCGATGAGAATCAAAGTGTCGCGGCCGGGACGGTAGCTGCACGAGAAGTCATGCCGCCCGACAGCATCGTCACAATAAGCCACAAACTTGTCGGTCGTGGCCGGAACCGAGCCGAGGACCTTGTCAATCGGGGTCATCTCGTCAATAACAGGCATTGTGGCTTTCAACGACTGTTTCATGGCCGAGACCGCCGTCTTGACCAACCGTTCAACCTTGATTTCGCGCCGCTCGGAGTGTCGGCACAAAATGGGAATGATACGGTTCACGCCGACTTCGGTCAGTTTTTCCACCAGCCATTCCATGCGGTCAAGATGCTTGGTCGGGGCGACAGCCACCGTGATTTGCTGCGTCCACGAAAGAGGCTGCTCAACCGTGTCCACAATATCCACTACCGCGCGCTTGGGATGCGCGTCAAGCAAGCGGCAGTCAAATATGTGCCCTCGCCCGTCGACAACACGCAACCGGTCTCCGGCTTGCATACGGAGCACGCGCACCGCGTGGCCCGAGTCGCTTTCGGGCAACACGGGCGATGTCATCAGGTCAGGAGCATAGAATTGAATCATATTCTGCGAAACTGATTTTTATTCGTTTACAAATCCGTCGGCCGGAGACACCGAGCCTTCGACCTCCTTGATTTCCTTGTTCAGATCCGGGTCAGCCGCCATGTCATTGGTCTTCTCCTTGAAGATAAGCATGAACAGGACTCCGACAACGAGCGCATATCCGGCAAATATAAACCATGAGGTTTCCCATCCTTGAATCTGGGCCTGCGGAGTCGCGCCTTCAAAGTATACGAAATGGTTGACAACAGCCTGAGCGGCAAGTGTTCCGACAGTCGCGCCGACACCGTTGGTCATAATCATGAAAAGACCTTGGGCGCTGCTGCGGATGTCGGGAGTAGTCTCACGGTCGACATAAAGGCCGCCCGAGACATTGAAAAAGTCAAAGGCAATGCCGTAGACGATGCAGGAGAGGACGAAAAGCCACACTCCGCTACCCGGGTCACCGAGTCCGAAAAATCCGAAACGGAATACCCACGCAAACATCGACATCAGCATGACGCCCTTTATGCCGAATCGTTTCAGGCAGAAGGGGATGAGCAGGATACAGAGTGTCTCGCTAATCTGAGAAAGCGAGATGAGCGCGTTGGCGTTGCGGGCTCCCCAAGTGTCGGCAAATTCAGGGATACCGGCAAAAGTCGTGATGAAGGGGTTGCCATAGCTGTTGGTAATCTGCAATGACACGCCCAGCAACATGCTGAAGATAAAGAAAATGGCCATCTTTTTTATCTTGAACAGTTTGAACGCCTTCAACCCGAGGCTCTCGGCGAGCGACCCGGCTTTAGCCTTGTTGACGGGGCAAGCGGGCATTGTCAGGGCGTAAATAGCCAAGAGGAAACTGAGTATGCCCGATGTAAACAACTGCATGTAGCTTGTCTGGAACTGGGTGAAGTTGACAAACAACATCGAGCATATGAATCCGACCGTGCCAAACACACGGATGGGCGGGAAATGCTTGACAGTATCAAGTCCGGCCTTAAACAGCGCGTTGAATGCCACCGAATTGGACAGGCCTATAGTGGGCATGAAAAATCCTACCGATAAAGAGTAAAGCGTGAACAGCGGGCCAAACTCGACAACATCCGCTGTCATCGCATAGGCTCCGGCCGCACACATGAACAGTCCGGCCGCCATGTGACACGCGCTCAACATGCGCTGGGCCTGAACCCAACGGTCGGCCACGATGCCGATTACAGCGGGCATGAAAAGAGACACAATTCCTTGGACGGTATAGAACCATCCGATTTCACTCGCGAGACCGATACGCATCAGATAGTTGCCGAGCGATGTCAGATAGGCTCCCCAGACGGCAAATTCCAGAAAGTTCATCGCGGAGAGGCGTACTTTTAAGGATTTCATATATTATATCAGAGTTTTAGGGTAAGAATTCTAATGGGTTAAGGAATCGGCATCGCCGAGGGAGTTGCCGCGCTTGCGGTTGAGGATTTCGGCTACCTTTGCCGCCTGTTCATATTCTTCACGCTCGATGTGGCGGGCGAGAGTGCGTTCAAGCTCCTCGACGGCATAGTTTTCAAGACGAGGCTCACCGGGGCCGGTTTCGGTATCATCGTCGGCCTCGGTTTCCGATTCTTCCTCACGCACTTCCATGACAAACCCCGTCTCGTCAAGAATCTCGGGGGTGGTATAGATAGGCGCACCCGTGCGCATGGCTATCGCGATAGCATCACTGGTGCGCGAGTCAAGCGTGACGGTGCGGTCATCGTCGGCAAACGTCAGTTCCGACGAGAAAATCCCGTCTTCAAACTTGTAGATAAACACTTCTTTCAGTTTTACTCCGAATGCATGGGCGAAACTGACAAAGAGGTCATGGGTCATCGGACGCGGGGGAGTCAGTCCCTCCATCTTCATTGCGATTGACTGGGCCTCGGCGGCTCCGATTACCACCGGGATGCGGTAGGGGCCGTTGGCCTGAGCCAGTATCAGTGCGTAGGCACCGTTCTGAATCTGGCTGTAGGATATTCCGAGAACTTTTAGCCGTATGCGGGAGTCCATTCGTCTGAGGATAAGTTGGGTGGTTAGTGAATGCCGATTACTTATAAATTATACCGCTGCCATAACATAGGCGGGAATCGCGGTCATATATTACGCCGAATTGCCCCGGGGCGATTCCTTGGACGCGGCGCGATGACTCGATGACATAATCTCCGTCGGGCATCCGCGTCAGGGTGGCGGGTATAAACTCGGGAGTATGCCGGTTTTTGAACGTAATGTCGACTTTTTCACAGCTATCGGGCCACGGGTCGCGGGTAATCCAGTGCATCTCGGTCAGATTCAGCGTATTGCCATACTGCTTTTCAGTGTCATAACCGCGCGAGACATACACGACATTGTCATGGATGTTCTTTTTCACCACATACCACGGACCACCGCTCAATCCGAGACCTTTGCGCTGTCCGATCGTGTGGAACCAGTAGCCGCGATGCTCGCCGAGTTTACGTCCTGTTTCTATTTCAACAATCGAACCCGGTTTTTCGCCGAGATGGCGACGGATAAAATCGTTATAGTTTATTTTGCCGAGAAAACATATACCCTGCGAGTCTTTGCGGAAAGCGTTGGGCATACGGGTTTCAAGTGCGATTTCGCGCACCCGGGCCTTGGGAAGGTCGCCGATGGGAAAAACGAGATGGCGCAGCTGGTCATAGCTGATGCGGGCAAGAAAATCAGTCTGGTCTTTAACCTGATCAACCCCGGTGCCGAGATAGACGAGACCGTCAATTTCCCGGGTCGTGGCATAATGTCCCGTCGCCGTGCGGTCAAATTCATGCCCCCACCGCTGTTCAAAAAATCCGAACTTAATCATTTTGTTGCACATGATGTCAGGGTTAGGGGTAAGTCCCTCCTTGACCGTGCGCAACGCATATTCCATGACATTGTCCCAGTATTCCTCATGGAGTGACACGACGTCAAACGGCAGATTGTAGTGCCGGGCAATGTAGGAGCACATCTCAATATCTTCCTCGGCCGAGCAGTCGCCCTCGCCGTTGTCGAGACCGATGCGTATATAAAAGAGGTGCAGGTTGTGGCCTTGCTCCAGCAACCGGTGAACCGCCACGGCACTGTCGACGCCGCCCGAGATGAGTACTGCAATGTTCATTTTAATACTATGTTGTCCTAAACAGGATAGACTGTTATTTTTAATTTATTATTTGTAATCTGTCATGCGTTCACACTTCCTCCAGTTCTTCTTCCTCCTTGATTCCATCGCGCGAAATAAAATAGAGCGAGATGAAATAGTCAAGCGAAATCTTTCCCGGGCCGGCAAGAAGAATAAAGAGGTAAATGCCTATGAACATGATGGGCAGATAGCCGGGGTCGGTAGAATCGAGACCATAGACACTGACATCGGGGAGCAGGTCGTGAAGGATATAATACTCGGCGACAATCATCGAGAGTGCCGGAGGTATCACCGAGAGACGTGTGAGAAACCCCACCATTATGAACAGTGAGCAGACAAGCTCAATCACGATCATCGTAATCAGCGCTGTCTGCGAAGTCATACCGAGGAGGGCGGGAAAATTGTCGGAAAGCGATTCAAAGTTGACCAAATGACGAATGCCAAATTGCATGAACATTACTCCGACAAACAATCGGATAAAAAGACGGGCCATGTTGGTATAGGAAAATCCCGTGGTCTTGAGAAAAAGTTTGGTCAGAAAGTTGTTTTGGCTTGCCATAGGTCAGAGTTTTAATGGGATTAACGACGTTTTAATTGCCGGAAAATATCGAGTAGCTGGTCTATGCCGAGATGCTTGAACCTAATCTTGTGGTTCTTGTCAAGGACATAAAACTCAGGAGTGCCGCTGCGCAGGTCAAATGTCAGGTCGGCATCGGGATTAGCGGTCACGATCCATGTCTCGGGATAGTCGGCGACAGCCTGCCGCCATGATTCGTCAGGCTCGGTCAGCGCTATCGATACGACCTTGACTGTCCCCGCCTCGATCAGCTCGCTCGCACTGATGTCGGCATGGAGACGTATGCGGGCAAGGTTGCAGTCACTGCAATCGGGATCGTTGAAAAACAACACGACTACCTGAGCCGAATCATTGTCGAGATTTCCCGGCAAGCCGTTACGGTCGGTATATGGAAGTGACGGGGCGGTTTTCCCGGGGAGCGAATTGGAAAGAATTGTTTCCTGATGGGCAAAACGGGCCTTTGACGCCTTGTCTATTTTCTTGTTAGCGATAGCCGCGCGGATAAACGGGAGATACAGCTCGTCAATCCACACTTCGGCCGTGTCGCTGTAAAGCTGCGCCTCGGCACGCTCGGTAAGAAACAGCAGGTCAGACGGTTGCTTTTCCAGTTTTTTGGTAAGTCTTTCTACCGAAGCAAAAGCCGAGTCGGCCGACGCATTCTGTAGAATTGACAGATAGACCGAAAATTCCTGAGCCATCTTCTGCCGCGACGAAAATGCCTTTTTCAGGTCACAGAAATCCCAGAAATGCCGGGCGAGATAGTCACAGCGATCCTGAAGATTCGAAATCGAATCGGGAACAATCGGATACTGAAAATATGTATCGGCTTTGGCCCCAACAGAAAGGGTCACAGCCATAAAAAATATCAGCAAGACGCGTTTCATCATAAAAGTATATATTTTTGCAAATACAAAGATAATGAAACAATCCCACACCGTCAAATTTTTTAAAAACGTTAAGAAACCGATACCGTGATTCACACAAAAACGTCCCTCCGGTTAGCGGGG
>CAMWRO010000088.1 GCA_947176615.1 uncultured Porphyromonadaceae bacterium | reverse complement strand
TCCCGGCTCAGTACTTTACGGCTCCAACGCTATGGCCGGCGTAATAAATGTGATAACACGCGCCGCGCTTCACCACGGAGTCAACACCACGCTGACTACACAACAGTTATGTTATAACACTTGGCTTTCATCGATTACCAACACGACTCGTTTCGGTCGCTTTTCCTCCCTTGTGTCCCTCTCCTATGACCGCACCGACGGCAATGTAAAGGACTTTGATTTCAAGCAAGCGAGCGGATATGCGAAAATCAGGTATGACATATCCGATAACTGGAGTGTAAAAGCCGACTATACGCTGATGAACTTCCGTGGGAATGACCCCATCTATCCGCGTCTGAACAACCCCGAATCTACCGACATATACCATCAGAATGTCACCCGTGGAGAAGCATCAATTGCCGCGACCAACCGTTATGCCGCAACCTCGGGTTATATTCAGGCCTATTACAGCTACGGCAACCATTATGTAGATGACCCGCGGCATTTCCATAGCCTCGATGACCGATTCGGGATATTGGCCTATCAGAATCTCACACCATGGAATGGAGCTGCGATGACCGTAGGATTTGATTTCAACACCTATACCGGCCGCATTCCGGTGTCGGGAGGCTCGACCCATACACCCGGGTCAATATCGACGATGAGTCGCAAAAGCGTGACGGAGTACTCCCCTTACCTGACACTGGCACAGGAACTGTTTAACCGTTCCCTCATACTGAATGGCGGACTGCGCATGGCCAACAGCGACAAATTTGACACGCAGTGGGTGCCTCAGGCCGGATTTGTTGTCACACCGGTCAGTGGCCTGACCGTCAAAGGGTCATTGTCTATGGGGTATCGCAATCCCTCATTCAGGGAAATGTATCTCTACCGCATGGCCAATCCCGACCTCTCCCCCGAGCGCATGATGAACTATGAAGTTTCTATCGGTAAATCCTTCTCGCGTTATTTTGGTATTGATGTAACCGCCTATTATTGCAAAGGGGACAACATGATTCAGGTCGTGGAGATGAAAAATGTCAATACAGGCCGATTTATAAACAAAGGGATTGAAATCTCGACACATTCCCGTCCGCTTGACAATCTTACCCTGACCGCATCCTACAGCTATCTTCACACATCTCTTGACAACCTTGTCGGCGCACCCAAAAATCAATACTTCCTCGGCGTCAACTGGCGTGTTATAAAACAATTGAATATCAGTGCCGACATCAAGGGTGTCGGAGGGTTGTTTGTGCATGAATCGGTAAAACATCAGAATTATGCGCTGCTCAATTGCAAAATCGATTATGAATTGTGTCGTTATGCTGCGATATTTGCACGTCTTGAAAATATCACCGACACCCGCTATGAAATCAATCGCGGATATGAAATGCCGGGATTCACGGCTATGGGTGGCATCAAACTGAATTTTTAATTATATAATCATTCATATTTACAATGAAAAAACTGTTATTCTCGCTTTCATTGGCTGCTGCACTTGTGCCAATGGCATCATGTGGAGGAAAAGCCGAGGCATCGACTGCTGTCGCTGAAGAACCGACCGATTCCGTCCCCACCGTTTATTACATCAAAGACATTACACCCGAGAATCTTGTCAAAGTTTACGAGGCTCTTGGCCGCAAAGCCGAGGGCAACAATGTCGGGGTGAAAATCTCGACCGGCGAGTCTATGAAATCCCATCATCTTGACACCGGTCTGATAAAGGATTTTGTCCATCTGGTCAACGGAAAATTCATCGAATGCAATACTGCCTATAACGGCAACCGTTCTCAGACCGAGCAACATTATAAAACCGCGCAGGAACACGGATATACCGCGATAGCCCCTGTCGACATAATGGATTCCGACGGTGACACGACAATTGCCGTAACCGGCGGAACCCATCTTGACTATGACATTGTGGGGAAACATTTCCTTGACTATGATTTTCTCGTGGTGCTTTCCCACTTCAAGGGACACGCTATGGGCGGATTTGGCGGCGCATTGAAAAACATCTCCATCGGCATCGCGTCGGCCGATGGAAAATCATGGATTCACACAGCCGGAAAGACACGCAATCCGGCCGAGCTGTGGCAGAATCTTCCTGAACAGGATGCTTTTATCGAGTCAATGGCCGAAGCAGCAAAAGCCGTCGTTGACCATGTCGGGGGAAAGGCTGTCTATATCAATGTAGCAAACAATCTTTCGGTCGACTGCGACTGTGACGGCAATCCCGCACCTCCCAAAATGGCCGACCTTGGCATCCTTGCCTCGCTTGACCCTGTCGCTCTTGACAAAGCATGTGTTGACATGGTTTTCAATTTCCCTGACAGCACCAAGACCGACCTTATCGAGCGTATAAATTCCCGTCACGGTACACACATTCTCGATTATGCCGAGAAAATCGGTGTCGGCTCTCAGAAATACAATCTCGTGACCATAGAATAATTTGTCCATAAAATCCATATAAAAAGCGTGGCGACTGTACCGGTACAATCGCCACGCTTTTTATATGGACTCTCTTAATCAATCGTCTTCATCTTTATGCTCGCCTGTTGCAGGGAGGAAATGACTTAGCAGCAGGAACGCTATCAGTCCCGATAACAATGAGCCTACAACAATACCGATTTTGGCATGATTCAACAGATAGTCACCATGTTCTCCAAGTCCGGCAAACGACAGGTTGGCAATAAACAGAGAAACAGTGAAACCGATACCGCCAAGCATAGCGATTGAGGCCATCATCTTCCAGTCGGCATGTTCAGGCATCGGAGCCCATTTTAATTTCACCGTTATCCATGAGAACAGCAAAATCCCGACAAATTTGCCGATTACAAGACCCAGTATGATTGCGAGACTGATACCTTCGACAATTGTCGAAGGTTCAATGTCAAGAAGGTATATACCGGCATTAGCAAATGCAAATATGGGTATAATCACAAAGTTAGTGATGGAATGCAACGAGTCTTCAAGATCCTGAAGCGGCGAGATGACCTTATCCGATGCCGATTCCACCTGTTTGAGCCAGTCAAGCTGGTCATGACTCAGAATTGTGCGGCGGTTGAGCGTTTCATCATCCTCCTCGTTAAAATTGGCAATAGCCTTTCGTATCTTCTTTACATATTTCTCAGGATCATAGACCGGAGTCGCAGGGACGCAGAACGCGACAAGGACACCGGCAATTGTCGGATGTATGCCTGAGTTCAGGAAACAGAACCATACGACCGCGCCGACAATGACATAGAAAAGTTTGCTCTGCACGCCCAGTTTTGCTCCAAGCAGCAGCACCGCAAAAGCAGCGGCCGCATAAAGCAAAAACATCCATTCAATTCCCGTGGAGTAGCATGTCGCGATGACAATGATACCGCCGATGTCGTCAACAACGGCAAGCGTTGTCAGGAAAATCTTCAGCGATATTGGCACACGGGAACCAAGAATGGCGAGTATTCCCAACGAAAACGCAATATCAGTCGCCATCGGGATTGCAGCACCGTCAATGTAATCGGTACCATAGCTCAACACAAAATAAATCAATACCGGGAAAATCATTCCACCGACAGCCCCCATAACAGGGAGCAACGCCTGACGGAATGAGGACAATTCACCCACAAGGACTTCGCGCTTTATTTCAAGTCCGATTGTGAAAAAGAACACAGCCATCAATGCGTCATTGATGAACTGGAGAAGATTCATGTGATGGCCGGCGTGGGAAAATATATTGAAATCGCCCACCTGCAAGCGTATTTCCTGTGTCCAAAACTCATTGTAAAGTGTGCTTAATCCGGGTATGTTGGCCACAATAAGAGCCAGCACCGTGGCCCCGATCAAGACATTTCCGCCCGTAGCATGACGCTTCAATGCTTGCCGAGCTGAATAAAATACCCCTTTAGGTTTGGTAGTTGAAACAGACGTTGAATTCATAATAGGTTCTGATATCGTATAGTTATTGCAAAATTTTAACACATATATCCTAATTTTAGTTCTTTTGAGGGCGGCAAAGTTACAAAAACTTTGGAAAATATCACCCTATTTGTCATCAATAACTATATCTAAAAGCCGTACTCACTAATGCAAGTACGGCTTTTTCGATACTAACCCAATGTTATAATCTCCTGTCAGTGATTGTGAAACGTCCACTTGGAATTGTCACTGTCAGCATCAAATTTTCCCAGCGCGGGTGTACTGTCAGCGACTGCAATCAAAGCCAGCGGTTCATCATGTCCGGCGACATATTTCGGCATGATGCGGTAGGTCCCGTCGGTTAATTGGTCGATACGCCACAACTGTTCCGGTGCGCCTGTGAATTTCGGGACGGTTGTGACAGTCGCGTCAGGAGCGGTTGCCAGAGCTCGTTCTGTGCCATCAATCAATATTTTATAATATTGACCTCCGAGATATCCGGGACAGTCGTTGATGGCCGATATGTTCCATCGCTGATGAGGACGGAACATATAATCTCCTATACGGATGTCAATGTCGCCTTCAGGCCAAGTGTCTGCCACATCTTCGAGTGTCTGTGACTCAATCGGCTCGACCGGTTCGGTCACAGGTTGCCAGAACGGGACACGGGGCACATCCATTCTGACAAAGTCTACTGCAAGTTCAAGCGCATATCCCCGGCGTTCAGATTGGATTTCGTAAGTCCCGTCAGGAAGGTTCTCCCCGGCTACGGGCCAGTCATTTTTCCACAGCAATGGCAAAATGGCAAGTACGCTTCTTCCTCCCCTGTCAAAATCCGCCTCATAATGGAATGACATTTTCTCTACACCGTCGTCCACGATGTAGCGCCCGAAATGTCCCGGACCGGTTTTCCTGTTTCGGGCCGCAATAACCATTTTGCCGCCTCCTTTGAGCATTTCACGCCCCATGTTGTCGACATACGGGCCTGTCACATTCCGGGAACGTCCCACCACTATGTTGTATGTCGAATTTGGCCCGTCGCAGCATGTGCCGTGGGTGCCGAGCAGATAATACCATCCGTCTCTGTATATCAGGTCAGTTGCCTCACAGTCGATTGCGACATTGACCGGCTCGTTGCCTTCCATTCGCCGTCCCGTGGCCGGGTCAAGCTCAACCATGCGGATAAATCCGAAATATGTTCCGTAGGAAAGCCACAGACGACCGGTTGTAGGATCAAGGAGCAATCCGGCATCTATCGCGTCGCAATCTTCATCATCAAGGGAACTGGCGACTTCAACCGGCTCGGTATATTGGAAATCAGGTGACGACGAGTCAAGTGTTTTGTTCCACATGGTCAGGACACGTCCCGCATGGCCACCGCCCAGTCCTCCTCCTGTTGCGCTGTAGGCAATCAGATAACGGTCACCTATCTTGATGACATCGGGCGCAGCCCCGCCTCCGGGACGCTCGGCCCCGCCGTGCCAGTTCCATCCGTCTTCCGAAATCAATCCGCCCCCTCCGGTTCCGAATGTATAGTATTTCCCGTCACATTCCATTATCGTGGACGGATCATGGATATAGGGCGCTCCTGTCTGTGCCATCAGCGGCAGGCTTGACAACAACAAGGCCACTAACGCGACTGACGAGTGTAAATATATGGATTTCATGCTCTTTTTCATTGATTACTGATTGATATGTTTTTGACCGGGTTTCCGTCATTGTCGATAAACCGCACACAGAAATCACTCATTCCGGGTCCGTTAATAACCGCGCAACGCAACACATGTTTCCCTTTTGTCAATGTCAGCGGGCGCGAGGCGGCATTATCGGCCACCATGCGTCGGTCTCCTGACAGCATCAGGATTTCCTCTCCGTCAAGCCACCACTTGGAGGCGGAATTGGAGCCGGCCGACAGCCTCACCCCTTCCATATCTTCGGGACAGTCAATCACAGTCACGGCCCAAAATATAATTCCATAAACCGGCTTTTTCAGAGCGGCAGCAAAACGGTAAAGTTTCACATTGTACAACTTGCTGTCGAGAGAGTGCCACATCAGTTTCTTCCCATCTACCTTAACCTTGTCGCCGTCACGCGGTATGACTGTCATTTGGCCTTTGAAATATACCGAGTCAAGGACATGATTCAGATAAGAGTCAGTGAAGACAGTGTTGCTCCTGTTGGGTTTGCTTATCGGTTCCAGTATGGTCCATCTCCCGATAAATCCGTCATTATCAGGCGAAATCGCTCCCGACACACTTTTTGAAAAATAATCTTCAAGGCGAGTCGGTGTTTGGATTTCGTAATCAGCCTGCCGGGGAGGCGGGAAATTATCACCGCTATGCCGGGGTTGATTTTGAGCGGTAGCCGCGGATAGCGCTCCTAAGGCTGTAACCGCGAGCAATAATCGGGTTATCATGTTCATCGCGCAATCTCGTTATCGACAGTAAACTCTTTTGCAACCTTCTGAACTACCGGATTCATCAACCCGGTAACTGAGTCATAGGTCAACGTGTCCACACATACTGACCTACGGCCGATAGCCCCCTTGTGGCCGTCAATTTCAAGCACTGCATTGTGATAGAACAGATACCATGTGCCGTTGAACTCAATGATTCCGGGATGAATCGTGAAACTGTTCTGAGCGACACCCGTCAGTTCTCCCTGCGGCGTCCAAGGGCCTTTCATCGATGGCGCGGTCGCATAGGAAATTGTTTCTTTCCCGGGACCCATTGAAGCATATGTGAGGTAATAGGTATCGTTGTACTTATGAAGCCACGGGCCTTCGACATATCCCGGCAGTTCAACCACTTCGATTTCCCCGTCAATCTCAATCATATTAGGTTTCAGTTTCGCAAGAAAGCAAGTTCCATTGCCCCAGCACAACCATGCGTCATCCCCGTCAATCAATACGGTTGGGTCAATATCGTTCCACCAACCACGCTTACCGTTGTCGGTCATATCATCGCTGACAAGAGGTTTCCCTATCGCATCGACAAACGGCCCCGTGGGCGAATCGCTCACCGCGACGCCTACCGCCTTCCCGACCCAAGGCTCTCCGGCCTGCACTGTGGTATAATAATAGAATTTACCATCTTTTTCAACAACTTGGGATGCCCATGCCTCCCCTACGGCCCACTTAAAATCAGTCGGTTTCAAAACCGGACCGTGGTCAGTCCATGTTTTCATATCTTCGGTTGAATAACACAGCCATTCGGTTATATTGAATTCTTTTCCTCCCGATGCGCTGTCCTGACCGGCGTAATACTCGTCATGGCCTACATAGAGATAGAGTTTACCGTCATGCACCATCGGAGCAGGGTCGGCAGTAAATTTGTCTCTGATAAGGGGATTGCCGGCATATACAAATTGCCGTGCATTTTCCGTTTCTGAAACAGAGTTGTCAGTCTTGTTTGTCGTTCCTCCACATGCGCTCAGAATCACAAGCGCGCACGGAATAATGATGTTGGATTTCATGATTTCTGAAGTTATTATTCTATTATCTGATAGTTACCGCTTAATAACATGAACGAGAACAGCCGCAGCAAGCCGTCATAGTATGCGTCGAAATAGCCATCCTCATAAGGCTCATGACGGCTATGCCACAACCTCTTGACAAATTCCTTGCTTTTCCCGTCGTTGGCCGCAATCGACACAGCCGCCATCGTGGCGACCAACCCTGTCGAATGGCGCAATCTGGTATAGCCGCCTGCTCCAAGAATCTGCTCGACATCGCTCCCGTCAACATTATATTGATCGACATAATCGTCAATGCCTTTTTCGTAGAAAAATTTCTGAACGCGGTCGGCATAATCACGCTGCCACTTACCGTCGGAACAAGACCAAGCATAATCAATAGCAATATTTAACGGAACACGCCAAGAATCAAAGCGGAACGCATCACCGATGATGTGGCCGCAGTTCAGCAAAGACCCGTCATAATTACTGTAATCGGGTGTTAGACCTGTTTCAGGATGAACACACGAATGGAGGTAGGCGCGGCTACGGTCGGCACATTCCTGCCAGAACTCGCTACGGCCGTCATTCAGCCATTTGGCCCATATTTCATAAAACACAGGGATGTGATAAGACGGGTCGGTAAAACGGCTGCCCCATTTATCGGGAGTAAATGTAATCAGCCGTGTCTCTATATTTATAAACGGTGAGGCATGACGTTTTCCCGTTTTAAGCATTGATGCGTCAATGATGTTACGGGCCTCGGCAAGATAGTCAATCCCCGACGCATTGCCCCAGCGATTGGAGGCGAATATCAGGGACGTTACGAAATATAGCTCTCCGTCCGATGCCGAACCGTGAGCATTGGGAGTTCCGTCGGTCTTGCAACTCCAAGCGAAATAACCGTCCCGGTCACTGCCGTCATTGTGCTGCATGTACATCTTGGCCCATCGCCACAGACGGTCAAAAACATCTTTTTTATCCAGCTGTGCCGCAATCATCATACCATAGGACATACCCTCGGTGCGCACGTCGTTATTTTTCAGGTCACTGATATAGGCCATCGAATCACCCACTTCAAAATACACTCTGTCGGGCCCGTGAAAAAGAGCGTTATACATTGAGTCGAGTTTTGCAGAAACCATATCGGGCCGATACCCCATTTCGACAAACAGATTGCGATATTTACCGGTTTTCATAGCCCCTTCAAGCCACGGTAGAGCGTCAAAGCCCACCCAGTCTATCTCAACATTCCGGCCCGACTTCAATTCGACCCACAAGTCATGGACTCCTTCGACCGAATTGCCCGTAACCGGCACGGTGACATTCTGCCATGACGTGGACGCAGGGATATTTATCTCGGCTAAAACCGCCTTGCTGCGTTGATTGTATATTCCGACACAGAGCCGTCCTCCGGAGGGGGCACAAACACGGGCAGTAACTGACGCGACAGGGCTTGTTCCGAAATCCACATTATTATACTTCACCCATGCACCCTGACGTTTCATTACGGTTTTCCAACCGGCAAAATAATTATTGCTGTCAATATAGCCGATAGCCGCCCTTTTGGACGAAATGTCGCTATAACGGTCTATTTGAATGCGGCTGCGCGCATCAGTCACTCCCACACCGCGCAATGTCGGTGTGACTTTCCTGATTGTCCCGTCAGGGTTAAACGAAAGAGAATCAATGCGCACCGACCTGTTTTTATCAAATTTTGGTGAATAATCGTTATGGTGGTAAAACAGATACCATTGATTATTGTATTCCACGATAGAATGATGATTGGTCCAGCATCCAGTAGGCGATTCATCCATTATCAACCCCTTGAACTCGTAGGGACCGAGCGGAGCATCACTCATCGCATATGCAAGAGTCTCAGTCTTGTCTTTTACCCAAGGGAACGTAAAATAATATTTGCCATTACGCTTAAAAGCAAACGGTCCCTCTTTAAATCCGTCAGGAAGATTGTCTATAGCTACCGGTTCGCCGTCAAGATCCATCATGTTATCCTTCAATTTCGCCCCTTTCAGACCCATCCCCGACCAATAGATATAGCTGCTACC
>CAMWRO010000087.1 GCA_947176615.1 uncultured Porphyromonadaceae bacterium | reverse complement strand
GGTATCGTCGTAACCGTAGGAGAGTCGGCCCGACACACCCTGATACTTGATGGGGATTGCATACATGCTCTTGAGCGTAGCGTCGTCGGTGACACCGCTCTGGTTGCTGTTCTGCTGGTTGCTCATGTAGTAGTAGAGGAGCGCGCCCACGCGGTGTTTATTGTTGAACAGGCGGTCCCAAGTTGCTGTTGCCTCGAAGTGGAACTTGTAAAACTGTTCCTCGCCTTTTTCATATTTGGCCGGTTCGGCATCGACGCGCTTGATGATACCGAGCTCGCCGGTATATTTGCGGGTGATGGCATAATACATGTCGGGACGGATTGAGCGTTTCTCGTTGAGGTTTGTCTCGTTGTCAAACGCACCCTGAACGCGCAGTTTCAATCCCTCGGTCACCATCGAGAGGTCTTGGGTGAGTTCGAGAGTCGCCTTGCCGCGATAGTGGCGGATGTCGGTCATACCGGTCTGGTTCAGCATGACGTAGGGAGAATATTCATTATCGGCACCGTAGGCGGGAAGGTGACCGGTCGAGTAGACGGTCGGGATGGTGATGGGTGTCAGGTTGCGGGTTGTCTTCCACAGGTCGTCGGTGCTCTTGTTGCCCGGCTCTTTCTTGATTGACAGGAAGCCGTCAGACCCGAAGTAGAGTTTTGTGGTCGGGGTGAGGTTGATGTCGACGTTGACGCGGTAGTTCATCGTCTGATAACCCACGCCGGCTGAATATTTCGAGTTTTTGTCCTGACGGTAGGCCGAGGATTCGTTGCTGTAGCCGAGCGAGAGGTAGTAGCGGGCAAGGCTGCCGCCGCCGCGGGCGTTGACAAAGTAGGTCTGAGTGAAGGAGTTCTTGTGGAGCAGCTCTTTCTGCCAGTTCACGTCGGGGAACAGGTCGGGGTCGAGCTGGTACTTGATGATGTCAAGCTCGGTGTCGGAGTAGAGCGGGTAGTTTCCGCGCACGACGCGTGCCTCGTTGGCAAGCTGTGCATACTCGTAGGAACCGACATATTCGGGCATATTGGTCAGGTGGGAGATGCCGAAGTTGACACGTCCTGTCACTTCGAGACGGTCGGCGTTACCGCGCTTGGTTGTGATGAGGACAACACCGTTGGCACCGCGCACACCGTAGACGGCAGTCGCCGATGCGTCTTTCAGCACCGAGAATGACTCGATGTCGGCGGGGTCGACCTCGCTGAGGTTTCCTTCAAGACCGTCGATGAGGACGAGCGCGCTGCTGTTGGCACCGAAAGTGCCGATACCGCGAATCCAGAACTCGGAGATGTTTTTACCCGGCTCGCCGCTCGACTGCATGGTTATGATGCCGGGGACACGTCCGCCGAGCATGTTCTGGATATTGGTGCCGGGAGTCTTGAGGTCCTTGACATCCACGCTGGTCACAGCACCGACGACGCTGATTTTGCGCTGTGTTCCGAGACCCACAACGACCGCCTCGTCGAGGACGTTGGCGTCGATTTCAAGATGCACTTCAAGGCCGCTTTCGTTGCCGGTAATCATCTTTTCAAACGGCTTGTAGCCGAGATAGGAGACAACGAGCACGTCGTTTTTGCCCAGATTGAGTTTGAAATTTCCGTCAATGTCGGTGACGGTACCTGTGCCCGGACGGTCCTTTATAAAGACGCTCGCGCCCGGCACTGTCGAGTCGGTCTCGTCATAGACCGTACCCGACACTGTGACTATCTGCCGGTCATTCTGCGCCCATGCGACAGCCGTGAAACACAGCAGCATTATCATTAATATCGCTTTTCTCATTGCTTGGTTTATTGATTGGTTTTGTTCTGATTCTCTTGATATGGTAAAATGTGGTGTGAGGCAAGATTTAAACCTTAAACCCACACCTTAAACTATTCAATGGCCAGACGGCGGATGCACTGGTTGTTGAAGTCGCCGATGTAGATGATGCCCTCCTTGTTGATACATACTCCGTAGGGGTTGTCAAACAGGGCCGTCTCGGGACTGCCGTCGCGGTAACCGGCCTCGCCGGCCTGACCGATGACAGTGCTGACCTTTCCGTCGGGGGTTACCTTGCGGATGACATGATTTTCGGTGTCGGCGATATACATGTCGTCGTTTTCATCGAGAATCAGCTGGCGGGGCGAGTGGAACTGCGCTGCCGAGCCGTTGCCGTCGAGATAACCTGCCTTGCCCGATACGCCCGCAATGAGCGAGTGGCGTTTGTTTGTGATGTCGTAGCTGTAGATACAGTGGTTGTTGGTGTAGGCGATGTAAAGAATGGAGGGATTCTTCTGGCTGAAGCACATGTAGGAGTCGCTGCCGCTCATGAGGCCGTTGTCGACTTGGCTCGCATAGCCTGTCAGCGGGTCAAAGCGGTAAAGGATGCCGTTTTTGGCGCGGATATACATGTAGCCGTCGACGGTACACATGGCAATCGAGTGCTTGTAGTCAAAAGTGAGCGTCTCGCCGGCCTCGGGTTTGAGCGACTGTTTCATGGGACTCCACATGTTTTCCGACGACATGGTCCAGTAGTCGAGGCCGTTGTCAGTGGGGATATAGACAGTGTTGCCGTCGTCGAGCATACAGGGCTGGTTGAGCGGCGCGCCTGTATCGGGGATGAGGAGTCGGCTCAGGTCCTCGTCTTCGTTGACAAGAATGACCTTGTTGTTGTTATAGTAGCTGTTGCGGTTGCGGAGACTCGCGATGATGTTGTTGTCCTTGTCAACGGCGAGGTAGGTGACATGGGGCATCGTGGTCTGCGCGAGGTTGCCGGTCGACACTTCGTCGGGGGCATCCTTGATACCGCACACGGTTGTCACGACGGTGCGGATATAGTAGTCGAATTTTGTGTCGTAGTCGTAGCGTTTGCCGTCGATTTCCACCGAGACGGGACACTCGATGAGTCCCTCCTCGTCACCTTCACCCGGCTTGCGGGGGCAGATGGCATAGATTTTCTCGCCGACCGACGAAATCACGGCTGCGGGACGGTTGTTGACATAAACCTTGATTTTTGACAGGTCGGTACCGAAGTTTTTGCCGTTGAGGATGAGCTGCGTGGCAACACCACCCGTCGTGGGGTAGAAATCGGTAAGCTCGACGGGGGCATTAGGGTTGTATGCACCACCGTTCACCTCGTCCTTGTCATCGCTGCATGAAGCCATGAAACCCACGGCCAGCGCTGCGCATGTCAGGGAAAGAGCTTTTTTCTTAAAAAAGTCATTCATGTGAAGATTGATTATTTTGGTTTGTGATTTGAATTATCGTGTCATGGGGGCATCTACGCCTTACATGTCGTTATTTTTTATATAACCTGTAAAGCCTTGCGCGCTCGGTAATCAGACGGTAGGTCATTTCGTCGCCGTTGATTGTCACGCCTTCGTCGGTCCAGCATTCATAGCTGCGCGATGTGTCGATGTCGTCCCCGTTGATGCCGAGTGTGGTCAGGTCGAGGGTTATATCCTTGTTGTCGACCTCGTAGTTGAAATGGGCGATGTAGTAGGAATCCTCGGTTTCGAGATAGAACAGGTCGACCGAGTTGTTGGCACCCGAAAGAATGTGGCCGTAGGCGGGACGGAAACCGCCGCCGAGCTGTACGACTTGGTTGACTTTGTCGTAGGTTGAAAATCTCGCAGCCTTATTTTGGGATTCTTCAGTGCCGATGTAGGAGCCTCGTGTGCTGAGGTTGTCGCCGAGCATGCAGTAGCCGGTTACGGCCGCGGTAGTCATGCGCGAGATGTTTTCAGCCACGCTGCGGTTGCCCATCACGAGGTGGTCGGGGTCATTGTAGTTGTAGACACGGTTGAGCCACCAGCCGAATGAGAAACTGTTCATCATGTAGCTTGTGTGCCACATCTCGCCCCAAGCATCGCATGACACGCGGCGGGCGTTGGCATACTGTGCCGGGAAAAGCGGGGCGATTGACTCGACGATAAACATGTCGTCGCCGCAACGCTCGCGCAGCTTTTTCATGCCGTAGTTGTAGGCTTGGACGCCGGTGGTGATTTCGGGGAGGTAGAACCGGTCACACTCCACGATGCCGTTGGTGAGGAAGTCGAGCTTGATATACTTGAAACCCATCATCTTGAACTTGTCGATAAAGAAGTTCAGACGCGAGATTGTAGCGGGTGCGGTGGGGTCCATGCAGAGTGCCCCGGCCACGCTTTTAGTCTTTCCGTTGACCTTGGCATAGCCTTGCTCGTAGTGATATCCGTTGTTGCCTTCCACGGCGCGCGAGCCGCTGAACAGCCAGTCGCACCACGGGGTCCAGTAGATTCCCGGCACTTGGCCGTTGGCATAGCAATGGTCGGCAAATTCCTTGAGCTGGTCCCAGTTCATGTTGTCCCAGAATGAGTCGAGGCCCACGAATACCACTCCGTTTTCGCCGAAACCTCCCTTGTCCTGAATATTTTCCTTGATGAAGTCAGAAACCGAGATGACACCGTCGAAGTTGACGTGGCGTTCCATGCCGCCCCAGCTGTTCCAGCCGTAGGGGGTTCCGCCGGTCCATTCCTGCCGGCCGGCGATGGCGGCGCAGATGTCGCCGTAGGTTTCGAGGCCGGTGCGCCAGTCGTCGGAATAGTGTATTATCATGCGGGCCGATTTTACGCGGGGCGCGGTGACGGTTCCGTGGGGTTGCAGGTAGGCGCCGTCGGCATCCTTTGTTGCGGAATGAGTTACGCCGCTCGCGCATTCGAGATTGGTGATTTTGCCTTGGCTCAGCGGACTGCCGGTCATGCGGACAGCCGATTTCCATGTGTCGTGATCGACTGACCCGATGACGAGGCCCTGCTGTGTCACGCCGTTGAAAATCGCGGTTACTTCAAAGGATATGCTGTCGCGTGCCACGCGCCCGGGGGCGAGAGAGGTCGAGGTCTTGGAGGTCTTGCTGAGGGGATAGGAGCCGTAGGTGACGAATCCGTCGTTGTCAAACGGCACTGTCAGGAAACGGTTGTTCATGTCCTGCGGCAGAAACAGGTTCTCGGCGCGCGAAACCACCGGGGCGATATAGTTGGATGCCACCTCGGCACCGCCCTTGCCGACAAGAGTCACGTCGGTCAGCACGAAATCCTTGCCGTCATAGAGGTAGAAAGTCTGTTCCACGTCGGGAGCGTCGGCCTCGGCCGAGGTGTACAGAATCGTGTAGCTTTTTCCTTGTCCCACCTCGTCGGCGACGTCGGCAGTCGAGTATTTCACGCTGTTGTAGCTGTCGGTATTCATCATGTTGCCGCCGGCCTTGAACTGCACGGTAACGTCGTTGAGAATCGCGTTGCCGTCCTTAGAGATGGTTGCGCGGCGTGTCGCGTCGTTGTGGCTGATCTGCCATTTCCCGTATGAAAAATCACCGGCGTAAACTGTCGCGCCGCCGGTAGCCGCGAGAGTGGCTGCGACGAGTGTGCTGTGTAAAAAAACTTTCACTGATGTCATTTTCGTTTGATATTATTTTTAAGGGAAAACTATCGCGACCGAGTGGGTCGATTCTTCCTATGCAAAAGTATTAAGATTAATTTGCACAACTATGTCAGCGGTTTGTCAAAAAATAAAACAATCGTCTCAAAATGCGTTATCCCCCCGTTTGTCAGCACTTTTTTAGTGAAAAAGTCGAAAAAAGCGTCACAGAGGCCGCCTGTTCCGGCAGCCTCTGTGACGCAATTCCGCGACCCGTCTCCGAGCCGCGATAGAGAGCTGATAATTGCTATCTGTTATCTGTTATCCGGTTGAGCAGGTCGGTTTTCCCTTCGTTGACGAGTTTGAGAATCAGCTCGCCGAACAGGGAGTTCTGCCATGCAAACCATGCGCGGGTGTAGTCGTCGGGGTTGTCCTTGTGGAACGACTCATGCATGAACCCTGTGCCCGCGTCGGTGGCAAGCAATGTCGAGATACATCGGGCGATTTCCTCGTCGTCGGTGGCGGTGAAGGCTTTCATCATGATGCTCATGGGCCAGATCATGTTGAACCCGATGTGGGGGCCTCCGATGCCCTCGGCGGCAGTGCCACGGAAGAAATAGGGGTTGTCCTCGCTCCACACCATGCGGCGCGTGTTCTGATAAACAGGGTCGTCAATCGCCACGTCGCCGAGATAGCCCATCGCGAGCAGACTCGGGACATTGGCATCATCCATGAGCAGGTGGTTTCCGAAACCGTCGACCTCAAAGGCATAGACTTTTCCATATTTCGGATGGTCATAGACGGCATACTCCATCAGAGCCGCGTGGATTTCGTCGGCAAGCGAGTTGCATTCTGCGGCGAGGGCCTTGTCGCCGTTGACCTTGGTCAGGATTTCGGCGGCCTTGCGCAGCGATGTGACAGCAAAGAAATTGGACGGGACGAGAAACAGGAAGGTGGTCGAGTCGTCAGAGGGGCGGAAGGCCGATGCCACCAGTCCGACCGGCTTGACCGGGTGGCCGTAGCCGTGGTTTATCATTGTGTCGGTGCCGCGCTCGGTCTTGCGCTCAAACTTGTAGCTGCCGTTACCCTCCTTGCGCTGCTGGTCGCGCAGAGTGGCCACGACGAGTTCCATCGCGCGGTGCCAGTTTTCGTCGAATACCGACGTGTCGCCTGTCACGAGCCAGTATTCATAGGCAAGACGGATCGGGTAACACAGAGAGTCGATTTCCCATTTGCGTTCATGCAGCTCGGGTTTCATGTCGGTCAGGTCGCTCATCCACCATCCCCCTGTCGGACCGTCGTTGAAAGCGTTGGCATAGGGGTCGAGAAGTATGCACTTCATCTGCCGTCGTATCACCCCGGCAATCATCTTGCGCAGATTCTCGTCGCGGGCGGCAAGATGGACATAGGGCCACACCTGCGCTCCCGAGTCGCGGAGCCACATAGCATGGATGTCGCCCGTGTAGACAAACGTGTCATCCTCGCCGTCCTCCCCGATGCGGTAATGGACGGTAGTGTCGAGCGTGTTGGGGAAACAGTTGGAAAACATCCAAGCCAGCTTGGGATTGGTAAGCATCGACGTGACGCGAGCTATCTCCTGCTCGACGGCGGTTGAGTGAAACAGCTTTTCGGCCGGTCGACGCGACTCATAGACAGCCGTCGCGTCGCTCGGCAGCGGCATCGAGGTGGCTCCCGCGGGCAGGGTCGCAACCATCCCGCAGATTGAAAGAGTGAGATATAACAGGGGTTTCATTATTTCCAGAAAGTCGAGGGTTGGTCGGTCATGGCGAAGCGGATTTCGCGGGCTTTGCTGATGTCGTCCCATGTCAGGTGGTGGTCGGTCAGGCGGCGGCCGTCGACAGTGACGCTCTTGACATATATGTTTTTGTCACTGAGGTTGTCGGCGATGATGCTGAGAGTGCCCGCGTCGCCGCCGCGGTTGATTTCAAATTCGGGGAACTGGGGCGCGCCGACTGCAAAGAGGTTGCTGCCGGGAGTCACGGGGTAGAATCCCATGATGGAGAACAGGTACCATGCCGACATCTGCCCGCAGTCGTCGTTGCCGTTGAGGCCGTCGGGGGCGTCGTGATAGTTGACGGCGGTGTGCTTGTTGATGAGCTCCTGTGTCTTCCACGGGCGGTCACAGTAGTTGTAGAGGTAGATGTAGTGGTGGCCCGGCTCGTTGTCGTGGCGGTAACGGTTTTCGTTGAAATTGCGGTCGAGTTTCGCGGCAAAAGCATCACTTCCGCCCATCAGCTCAATCATGCCCGGAATGTCCTGAAGCACGCAGAACAGATAGGTCCATTTTGATCCTTCGGTCATTCCGTGGTGGTCGGTGTCGTCGATGTCGACCCATGACCCGTCATAGTTGCGGGGGAGCATGAAGCCTTTTTCCTTGTTGTAGATGTTGCGGTAGTTGCCTGCCCAGCGCATCAGGGCGTTATAGTCGTCGGTCTTGCCGAGCTCGCGGGCGAGCCGGGCGGTGCACCAGTCGTCATAGGCATATTCGAGTGTGCGCGACACCGATTCGGCGGTCTTGTCGTCGGGGACATAACCGATTGTGTGATACCAGCTTGCGCCGGCACGGCCTTCAAACGCCGTCCAGCGGTCGCGGTCGCCGTAGCGGCGCGAGGTATCGCTTTCGGGTGGTGTCATGGCGTTTTTGCGCATTGCCTCGTAGGCGAGGTTTACGTCATAGTTGCGTATGCCCTTCATGTAGGCATCGGCGATTACAGCGTCGCCGTGGGTGCCTATCATGATGTTGGTATAGGTGGGGTTGGGCCAGATGGGCATCCATCCGCCCTCCTTGTACATCTGCAGCAGCGATGTAATCCAGTCGCCTGTCAGTTCAGGCTCGATGATGGTCATCAACGGGTGGAAGGCGCGGAATGTGTCCCACAGGGAGTAGTCGTTGAACGATACCCCCTCGTGAATCTTGTCATCAAACGCGCTGTAATAGCGGCCGTATTCCGAAAATTCGCGCGGGAAAAGATAGCAGTGGAACATGGCGGTGTAGAAGATGCGCTTGGTCTCGTCGTCGACACCGTTGATTTTCATTTTGCCGAGTTTGTTGTTCCACGCGGCGCGAGTCGAGGCAACGAGTTTTTTCATGTCGCCGTCGGCCGGGAGCTCGCGTTTCATGTTGTCGCGGGCTTGGTCAAGGTCGATAAACGAGGTCCCGACGGTGAATGTCACCGCCTCGCCCTTCTTGGTCGCGAAATCTATATACGCGCCCGAGCGGGTTCCCTCGATTTCATCCTTTCCGGGATAGATGCCACTGCCTTCCCATGTGCCGAAACGCTTGATTTTCTTGTCGGGTTTTATGACGAAATATCCTTTGAAATCGGCGAGTTCGGGGCCTATCTGTGCCGCTTGTCGGTCAGGGTTGTAGCCGACAATCTCGTTGTTGACGGTATCAACCTTTATCCACCCCTTTATCGACGCGATGCGCGGACCGTAGTCGTTGGCCCAGTCGGCGAGGCCGGGGTTGAGGTTGATGCCTTGGATGATGACGCGGGCACTGTCGGTGCGCGGGTAGGTGAAACGGAACATTCCGGCACGTTTCGCCGCCGCAATCTCGGCCTTGATTTTGCCGTCCTTGTTGTCGAGCGTGACGCTGTAATAGGCCGGGGTGGCTTTCTCGTTTTTGTGGGAGAAGGTGATTTTGCGCTCCTCGGGGAGGGTGCGTATCTCTCCGCCTGTCTGAGGCATGAGCGACACATAGCCGTAATCGCCCATCCACACCGTGGGCTGGTGGGAGGCCATGAAACCCATGATGTGGGTGTCGTCATAGACATAGGCCATCGTGCCCATCTTGTTTTCGCGGGTCTGTGCGAGAAAATTGGTCATGGCAAACGGCTCGCCGACAAAGGGGGCCGTGCCTCCTTCTCCTTTCAGCGCGGTCCCGACGAGGGGGTTGGCATAATCGACCGGCTCTGTCGCCGCTCCGGCGGAGAGGGCGGTCATCAATATTACCGGGAAAATGATATGTTTCATTCTGATAATCAACTTAGAGGTTGTTTAAAAACAAATGTGAATCCAAAGCCCGTTTACGCGAGTCGGA
>CAMWRO010000086.1 GCA_947176615.1 uncultured Porphyromonadaceae bacterium | reverse complement strand
TTAACTGAAAGATGCTACCACTTTGGGTTCACATTTGTTATTAAACAACCTCTTATTTTCAGTTCCAGAGGTCCCGAGGCAGGCTCCCAGCCGGTCATGACGGTCAGGGTCGCGGTGTCGGGGTTGTAGCGGATGGCGCGGCGGTTGATGTAGTTGCCGTTTACGGTAATATCGGCGGGGGGTACCGGGGCCGGGACATTGTGGATGGCAAATGTCAGTCGGCGCGACAGCGGTGCTTCCGGGTAGGTCCCTTTGGAGTCGACAGTGATGGCGATGGTGCCGTCGGCCGATTCGTCGCCGGTGAAAGTGACGAGGGTATAGGCGTTGTCACGCAGTGAGGTTGTCGATTTGCGGTCATCCTCGAAAAGGGTGTAGGATGTCTTGCCGGTTCCCTTTACCGGGAAATACTCGACAGTGAGCCGGTCGGGGCGGTAGTCGCCGGTGTTTTTCATCGCGTAGTCGGCCTGCGGGATGAATGACCCGGCGCGGACAAACATGGGCAGCACGTCGAGCGGGGCGGGGTACATGATGGTGTCGCCGCCGTGGTAGACACGGGATGTGTTGGTGTAGTCGACCCATGTTCCATCAGGGAAGACGACACGCCGCTCGGTGGTGCCGGGTGTCAGCACCGGTGCGACGAGGATGTCGCGTCCCCACAGATACTCGTCGGTGATGTCGTCATAGCGCGACGAGCCGGGCGAGTAGAAGTTGAGCGGTCTGACGAGCGGGAGACCCATTGCGGAATTTTCGTAGGCAAGGGTGTAATTGTAGGGGAGCCAGCGGTAGCGTGCCTGAATCAGAGGCAGAATTATGTTCTGGTGGTCGGGGTATTTGAACGGTTCGGCTGTTGCCTGTGCATGGGTGCGCAGAATGGGGGAGAAGGTGCCGAGTTGCAGCCAGCGCACATAAAGTTCGGGGTCATAGGGGTGCTCGGGGTCGATTGCAAATCCGCCCACGTCGTGGCTCATGTAGCCGAGGCCGCTGAGTCCGGAGTTGAGCATGATGACGACCTGCGGCTGCAGTCCTCCCCACGAGCGGGACACGTCGGTCGACCACGGATAGACGCTGTAACGCTGCAAGCCGGTGGTTCCGCCGCGCATGAGGGTCATGAGTCGGGTGTCGGGGAATTCCTCGCGGAACAGTTCATATATTATCGAGCTCCAGTCGTTGCCGTAGAGGTTGTGATACTCGCGGGCGGTGAGACCGTTGGCGTGACGGCCGGTCTCGGGGTGAACTTCCGGTTCCCCGAGGTCGCCCCACCATCCGGTGATGCCGTCGACGGTAAGGTCTTTGTAGCGGTTGCGGAGCCATGTGCGGGTGTCGGGGTTGGAGACGTCAAACATTCCTCCTTCGCCCACCCATATTTTCACTTCCTGCGGGTTGCCGAGCGAGTCCTTGACAAACATACCCTTGGGGGCAAGCTCGTTGTAGTTGTCAAGGGCGCGGCCGTTGCGCAGGACGTAGGGTTGCGATATTGCCACGAGGTTCACCCCCTGTTTTTTAAGGTCGGCAAGCATCTTGGAGTGATTGGGCCACTGATCTTTGTCCCAAGCGAGACGGCCCATGTCCTGCTCCTTGCCATACCAGTAGAGGTCGAGCACGATGCCGTCGAGGGGATAACCGGCACGGCGCAGAGTGTCGACCACGCCGCGGGTCTCGGCTTCGGTGTGATAGCCGTATTTGGAGGTGATATATCCCATTGCCCAGAACGGCGGAAGGTCCTGACGTCCTGTCAGCGACGAGAGTCGCGAGGTGACATCGGCGAGAGAGCCTGCGCCGTTGATGAAGTAGTAAGAAACCGGGCGGCGTGACTCGGTAGTGTAGACGATGGGGTTGGACATCACCATTTCGGCAGCGGCGAAGTCGTCAAATACAACGGCGTAACCGTTGGACGACAGGAACAGGGGCATCGTGATGTTCATCTGCTTGATGCGCTGTTCCCCGGCGGTATAGCCGTAGTTCTGCTTGTTGTACATCACCAGTGTGTCCCCGGCAAGGTTTAAGCTGTAGCCGCGCTCGCCCGCTCCGTAGAACGAGCCGCTGCCCATCGTTGAAAGCGTGAGTTGCTGCTTGCCGTCGCTGACGGTGCGGAGTCCGTTGTCGCTGACGGCGCGGTCGGCACCGGCCGAGATGGTCACGCCGCCTGTCTCCGGGTCGATGCTTATCACCATTCCGGTAGGGGTGGAGATTACTCGGGCGACCCCGTCGGTATAGCTGACTGATGGGGCCGAGGCTGTCGATTCGGTGAGAACCGAGGCGGGGGTGAGGGTGAGTTTCTCACCTTGGGCATAGTTGTCGACTCGCACGATGTCGTCAGTTACAAGTGTCACGACAACGTTGCGTCCACCGGGGGTGGTGACGTGGAAAGAGTTGTCATTTGCGGCCAAAGCGGCAAGAGGCGACAGCAGCATAAGCACACTGCCGAGTGTGGAATGAATTTTCATGGGTCGAAATAATTTTACGCATTTGGCGCAAAGATAATAAAAAATCGGCCTTGACACCACGTCATGACCGATTTTTTCATTAATGTATTTGGAGTTGCTTGGAGTTGCTTGGAGTCGCGATTATTTCACGAGAACCTTCTTGTTGCCCACGATGTAGAAGCCGGGTGCGAGACCTTCAGTGGCTTCAGCGGGGAGAACGTTGGCGCGAACCTGCTGGCCTGCGATGTTGTAGACATTGACAGGAGCGTTGGCATCGGCCTCGGCAACGATGTTTTCAACGCCGCTCTGCTGACGGAGAATTTCAACCTTTGTTACGGTGAAATTGTCGCCGACAAGCATTAACGACTGATTGGCGGCAGCGTCAGTAAGGTCGGTGACGTCAGCCTCGATAAGGGGCATTTTGAAAGTGCCTGACTGGCCGAAATAAACAGTGCCGTATTCCTTTTGATAGCCTTCCACATTTTCAAATCCGGGAAGGATGTGCTGGCTCCAGCTGCTTTCAAGAAGCTGAAGTTTCAGGCTGCCTCCGTCGGTGGGGAGGGTATAGGTGATGGCCAGTTCGTCGCCGACCTGTATTTTAGCGGCTTTGAAGTCCGACACGGGAATTTTAACAGCGTGCTCCCACCAGTCGAGGGCTTGCTCGCCTTCCCACAGCAATACTGAGGCAGTCGGATCAAAAACTTCAGCGTTTTGGATGTAGGCTGCTTTGAGAGTCAGAGTTCCGGCTGCAGAATTCTGAATGTAAATCTGCATCACGTCATTCTTGTATTCGGGGTTCAGCTCAACAATCACTTTGTCTTTTCCGGCGGGAGCCATAGCGTCAGATGCGGCCGGTTTCGGGTCTCCGTTGTACTCTACTACGAGCTGGACGTCAAATTCAACCGGTTCAAATTCAACAACGACTTCGTCATATTTGCTGTAATCGGCATTTCCGAGCCACCATCCGCAGCCTTTCCATGCGCCATCAAATGTAATTGTCTTTGTGTCCTTGTCATAGGAGGAATCCCATCCGGAATTGAGATTTTCAAGTGAAAGATCAAGCGTTTCGGCGTTAACGCTGAACGAGAGTGCTGCAACTGCAGCGCATGAGAGTAATTGTTTAATCATACAATAAGGTAGATTTAAGTTAATATTATAATGTCATTTCAGGTTTGTCGGTTAGGTTGCTTTTTAGGCTCGTTACGATGTGTGCGATTTGACATTGTGTGTCACGGCATAATCATGGTAAAGAGTTGAAAACAAATTATGACACAAATTTAGCGAATAAATGTCGACTCGGTATGATACTTTTTTGTCAGATAATTGACATATTTTTGTGATTTATCTCGGCACGACGAAAGCAGATAATTCCCAAAGCAAGTAAATGGGAAGAAAGACAATCATCAGCGTGAAGGGGTCGCCCGTCGGGGTGATTATTGCGGCGAGAATGAGCAGCACGACAATGGCATGGCGGCGGAACTTGTTGAAAAACTGGCGCGAAAGGATTCCCATGCGCCCGAGCAGCCACGCGAGCAGCGGCAGTTCAAACACTATCCCCATCACGAGGATGAGCACGAAAAAGTTGTCCATGTAGGAGTCGAGCGAAATCTGATTGGGAATCAGCTCGCTGAGCCGGTATTCGGCGAGAAACCGCAGTGTTATCGGAAAAACGACAAAATAACCCGCCGCAGTCCCGAGGTAGAACATCAGGTTCCCGAAAAAGAATGCCTTTATGACCCCTTTTTTCTCGTTGTCATAGAGCGCGGGAGCAACAAACCGCCACATTAAATATATAAGGGCCGGGAACGACAGCACTATCCCCATCCATAAGGATGCCGACATGTGGGTGAAAAACTGCGAGGCAAGCCGGATGTTGATGAGCTTGACCTCGAAACCCTCGGTGGAGAAATCGGGAATCCATTCCCAGCGACGCGAGATTGATTCAAACAGGCGGTAAAGCACGAAGTCGCCGCGACAGGGGGCGAGAATGATGTTGTCAAAAATCCACGGCATGAAAGCAAACAGTGCCGCCATCATGACAAGCACGACGGCACCGCCGCGCAGCAGCGTTGTCCTGAGGGCCTCGACATGGCCCCAAAAGTCCATCTGTTCCAGTTTGCCTTCTGCGGACATGGTTACTTTGGGGCCTCATCCTTGCCGTCGTTTTCCTTGTTGTCGGCAGGACGGTTGATTTCGTCGGAAATATCATTCATACCCTTCTTGAAACTGTTGATGCCCTTGCCGATTCCGTGCATCAGCTCGGGTATTTTCTTGGCTCCGAAAAGAAGGATTATAGCAAATACTATGATAATGATTTCGCCGGTTCCCAAGTTGAACAGGCCTGTGATTAATCCGGTCATTGTGTCTGTAGTGTTGTTTTTGGAGCGTAAAGATACACATTTATCACCTAAAACCACTCATGTCACGATAAAAAACCTTACCTTTGCACTCTAATTTCACATAAATCTGATAATTTTACCGATTATGAAAGCATTTGTATTCCCCGGTCAGGGGGCACAGTTTGTCGGTATGGGCAAAGACCTTTACGACAACAATCCCGTGGCTCACGAAATGTTTGAAAAAGCCAACGATATTCTGGGCTTCCGCATCACTGACATCATGTTTGAAGGCACTCCCGAAGAACTCAAGCAGACCCGCGTGACCCAGCCTGCAATTTTCCTCCACTCGGTCATTCTCGCCAAGACTCTCGGCGCTGAGTTCGCTCCCGACATGGTTGCCGGTCACTCGCTCGGCGAGTTCTCGGCCCTCGTGGCAGCTGGCGCGCTGACTTTTGAAGACGGTCTCCGTCTCGTGTCGGCCCGCGCACAGGCAATGCAGAAAGCCTGCGAGCTCACCCCCTCCACAATGGCAGCCGTGCTCGCCCTTCCCGCCGAGAAGGTTGAGGAAATCTGCGCCGGTATCGAGGGTGTTGTCGTGTGTGCCAACTACAACTGTCCCGGACAGCTCGTTATCTCGGGCGAAAATGCCGCAATCGACGCCGCATGTGAGCAGCTTCTCGCTGCCGGCGCCAAGCGTGCGCTGAAACTCCCTGTCGGAGGCGCGTTCCACTCACCCTGCATGGAACCCGCCCGCGCCGAGCTCGCCGAGGCTATCGAGAAGACTACCGTGTCAGCTCCTGTCTGCCCCGTTTACCAGAACGTTGACGCACTTCCCCATACTGACCCCGCCGAAATCAAGGCCAACCTCGTTGCGCAGCTTACAGCCCCCGTGCGCTGGACCAAGACTGTCCAGAACATGATTGCCGACGGCGCCACCGAGTTTGTAGAACTCGGCCCGGGCAAGGTGCTTCAGGGTCTCGTCCTCAAGATTGACCGCTCGGCAACCGTTTCTGGCCGTCAATAATATGTCAGCCGAAGCATTCAAGCCGGTCGAGGAAATGACCTACAACGAGAGCGTGGCGCAGCTCGAAACGATTCTGCGCACCATGCAGAGCGACAATTGCGACATAGACCGCCTCGCTGTCTATACGCGTCGCGCCGCCGAGCTGCTGCGTTCTTGCCGCTCCCGCCTGACAGCGACCGAGGAGGAGCTCAACTCCATCCTCGCGACCCTTGAGCAATAAATTCCCTATATATAATAGGTACAAGAGAAAAGCGACCGGAATTTTTCCGGTCGCTTTTCTATGTTTTTTGGGGAGCACTTATTTTTGCGGCACGGCATTGCGCATTGACAAAATTTTAGTAATTTTGCCAAAATTATATCGAAATACCTCCTATGAACGAAAAAGAGATTGTGCTTTCCGGCATACGCGCCACCGGCAACCTTCATCTCGGGAACTACTACGGTGCACTGAGCAAGTTTGTCAAGATGCAGAATGATTATGACTGCATGTATTTTATCGCCGACCTTCATGCTCTGACCACCACGCCCGACCCCGAGGCGTTGCACGTCAACGTCAGAAATATTCTTGCCGAATATCTGGCCGCAGGTGTCGATCCGGATAAAGCCACCATATTTGTCCAAAGTGATGTCCCGGAAATATCGGAAATGTATCTTCTGCTCAACATGCATGTGGGCATCGGCGAGCTGATGCGCACGGCTTCGTTCAAGGACAAGGCCCGCAAGCAGCTCGGCATCAAGGATGACGGTCAGGATATAGAGAAACAGATAATCGGCACAGACTCTAACAAGCGCGTCAATGCCGGATTGCTTACTTATCCCACGCTCATGGCGGTCGACATCCTCATTCAGAAAGCCCACAAGGTGCCTGTCGGGAAAGATCAGGAGCAGCATCTGGAGCTGACACGCCGTTTTGCGCGCCGTTTCAACTCGTTCTACGGGGTCGACCTGTTCCCCGAACCTGTCAACTTTGACTTTGGCGGAAAGCCTGTCAAGGTTCCCGGTCTTGACGGCTCGGGCAAGATGGGCAAGAGCGAGGGAAACTGCATCTATCTCGTCGACGAGGAGAAGGTGTTGCGCAAGAAGGTCATGCGCGCCGTGACCGACGAAGGTCCCAAAGAGCCTAACTCTCCCATAAGCGAGCCTGTGGCAAATCTGCTGACACTGATGGAGCTGACCTCGGCTCCCGAAACCGTGCAGCAGTTCCGCGATGCCTATGCCGACTGCTCGATACGTTACGGCGACCTCAAAAAGCAGCTTGCCGAGGACATTCTCAAAGTGACACTCCCCATCCGCGAGCGTTATCTCGACATTGTCAACGACGATGCCTATATCGCCCGTGTTGTAAAGCAGGGGGCAGAGCGCGCCCGCGAGCGTGCCGCAAAGACACTCGCCGAAGTGCGTGAAATCATGGGTATCAGAAAATTCTACTAATTCCGATATATGGACACTCCCAACTGTACCAAGCTGAAAACTTATCAGGGTCTCACGTTTGAACCCTATATCGAGAGCGATAAAATCAAAGAACGTGTCGCCGAAATCGGCGCGCAGATAACCCGCGACTGTGAAGGCACAGTGCCTCTGTTTGTATGCGTTCTGAACGGCGCTTTCCCCTTTGCATCGGATCTGATCCGTGCGGTGGACTGCGATGCCGAAATCACCTTCATCCGCCTCAAAAGCTATGAGGGAATGGGGTCGACCGGCAAAGTCAAGGAGGTGATGGGGCTGACCGAGAATATCGAGGGCCGCACGATAATCCTTGTGGAAGACATCATCGACACGGGCAACACTATCGTCAAGCTGATTGACGACATGAAGGCCCATAATCCGGCCCGGATAAAGGTGGCTACGCTCCTGTTCAAGGAGGACGCGCTCCAGCACAAGGTCGAGCCTGACTATGTGGGGTTCAATATTCCCACCAAGTTCATCATCGGCTATGGCCTTGACCTTGACGGGATGGCCCGTAATCTCCCCGACATATATGTACTAAGCGAAAAAGATAAAGACAAAGAAAATGTTTAATCTGGTTATTTTTGGCGCTCCCGGCAGTGGTAAAGGCACGCAGAGCGAGCGTCTGATCGACAAGTACGGCCTTGTCCACATCTCGACCGGTGACGTGTTGCGCAAAGAGATTGCCGCCGGCACCGAGCTGGGCAAGATTGCCGACTCCTACATCTCAGAGGGGCATCTGATTCCCGATGACTTAATGGTTCGTATTCTCGCCGACGTGGTTGACCGTCACGGAAAGAATGTCAAAGGTTTTATTTTCGACGGTTTCCCCCGCACTATCAAGCAGGCCGAGGAACTGGAAAAGATGCTTGACGAGCGTGGCGAAAAAGTTCACTCGGTAATCGGTCTTGAAGTGGCCGACGAGGAACTGGTAGAGCGACTGCTTGAGCGCGGAAAGGTTTCGGGACGTGCCGACGATAATCTTGAGACTATCAACGAGAGACTGAAAGTCTATCATTCGACCACCTCACCACTGCGTGACTTCTATATCGGCAAGGGAACCTACCGTCCGATTCACGGCAGCGGAAAAATCGATGACGTTTTCCATTCCATCACCAGCGCTATCGACAATAACTAAGTAGAAATATGATATGTGACAGTCGCCGTGCAATCGTTTGCGGGGCGACTGTCTTGTTTTTCAGAGGTTATTAAACACCCTTGTGGCGGTCGGTAATCGTTGTCCCGACAAGGGAATATGGCCTTGGAGTGATGCAATAACGCAAGAAAATGACTCATTTGTGCATCTTTTCAAGCCTGCAATCATTTATCTTTGCAATATAACATTATCACATTATGAATATCTCTAAATCCTTAAAGCTAACCATAGCTCTTGTTACAATAAGTCCTTTCGGCCTCAACGCGGCCGATCCTTGGCAGGACACGTCGCTTTCACCCGCGCAACGCGCCGATGATCTCATCTCGCGGCTTACGCTTGAAGAAAAGGCAAGCCTGATGACCCACGGCTCGCCTGCCATACCGCGCCTTAACATACCGGAATATAACTGGTGGAACGAGGCGCTCCACGGAGTGGGCCGCGCCGGTACCGCCACCGTGCTCCCCCAGTCGATAGGAATGGCAGCGACATTTGACGACGAGGCAGTAAAGGCGGCGTTTGACATGGTGAGCGACGAGGCCCGTGCCAAGTATAACGAGATGAAACTGAAAGGTCAGCGCGGCCAGTATTACGGACTGACGTTCTGGACTCCGAATGTAAACATTTTCCGTGACCCACGGTGGGGACGCGGACAGGAGACCTACGGCGAGGACCCCTGTCTTGCCTCGCGCATGGGAGTCGCGGTTGTCAAAGGTCTTCAGGGGCCTTCTGATACGAAATATATCAAGACAATCGCTGGTGCCAAACATTATGCCGTGCATAGCGGCCCCGAGTGGAACCGCCATTCATTTGATGTCGCCTCACTCGACAGCCGTGACCTGTGGGAGACTTATCTCCCCGCGTTCAAGGCGTTGGTCGATGCCGGGGTAGGGCAGGTAATGTGTGCCTATCAGCGTTTTGAGGGAGAACCCTGTTGCAGCAGCAAGAAACTGCTCACACAGATTCTTCGCGGCGAGTGGGGTTAGGACAAGATAATCGTCACCGCCTGCTGGGCGTGGAACGCCGTTTATCGCGATGGTGCCCACGGAACTCATGCCGGGCCG
>CAMWRO010000085.1 GCA_947176615.1 uncultured Porphyromonadaceae bacterium | reverse complement strand
AGTTACAGAGCTACGGCTATGCGCCTTCTTCGCAAGTCTGAAATCATTCTCCATACCACTCACTGCAATACATCAAACAATTTCAGACACTCACTTATTTTCTGCAAAATTACAAAAAATGCCTGTGTTTCTTTACATATATATAATAAAAAATGTGCCGCAGCTCGTCGAGCCGCGGCACATGTATAGAGGGGATATTGTTGCGAATAAAGAAATTGCGGGGTTAGAGTGACGCCATGTCGTGGTCGGCGGTGCCGAGGATGCGCTTGGCGCCGATATAATGTTTCTGATAATAACCGCCGTCGGGGAACTTCTGGTAAACTACGCCTCGTTTGGTCGATGCGTGTATAAATGTGCATGAGCCGGTTTCGTTATCGACCTCAACGACGATTCCCACATGGCCGACGTTGCCCTTGCCGCTTGAACGGCTTGAGAAAAACATCAGGTCGCCGGGTTGCAGCTCGTCGGTGGCGACACGCTCGCCTTGGGTGTACTGCTGGCGCGAAGTGCGGCTCAGAGTGATGCCGAAATTGCGGAAAACATAGCTCGTGAATCCCGAGCAGTCAAATGCCTTGGGGCCTGACGCGCCGAGACGGTAGCGGGTGCCGAGGAACGATGCCGCGTAGTCGGTCATCTTGGCTGCGAGGTCGAGATGCACGCTTGATGCGGCTTCAGCGGCAGTGACAGCGGCAGCGAAGGGGGAAAAGTTGCGGGCATTCTCGTAGGCGCGTTCCACAAATGCCTCGGGAACCTCGTTGGCAGCGGCAGGAGTAGTGTGGTTGGCGTTAGCAACACCCGCCATTGTGAGGGCGAGCATTACAGTTGCTATAATTGTTCGGATATATAATTTCATGATTGGTATTCCTTAAAAAGAATGTATTGGTTTTCCTGATTGGTGATGCAAAATTACGAAAAAAAATGTGCGTGGGCAAATGTCAAAATGCTGATAATGGGCCGATTGGCTTGAATGATACAAACCGAAAGAGAAATGAACATAATTTTACATTTAGGCCGAAATGTTAATAAAGCGGCCGTATTTTGGCGTTTTATTTACAATAATTTTGTTTTATTAATAGTTGTGCGGCGGTGTGTGATAGTGGTGTGTAATATGTAACTGATTTAATGACAGGGGGTTGTGAAATATAACTTTTCATAAGTCGCACAATATGTTTAATTGTGTGCATTAAAAGAAGATTAACACGCAATTCTCAGATGCAAATGTTAATGCAAATTTCTTTTGATGATAGCTTGGATGGGGGTTAATGTGCTGATTGATAGGGTGCGGAGTGTTGTGTGTGATTGGGCGGTGTGTTTTGCAATATTTTGCTTATATTAACACTGCTCTTCCGGATGAACAAACAGTCGTTGTAACTGTGCGGCCACGGGAACAGGCGACCTTGACTGAATAAACCCAAACGTAGTCGGTTACATTATTTTAATCATTAACATGGTATCAGGCAATTGTTTAACTAAAAACGTTGCTCTGAGTTAAACGCTTGACGTTTTTTAATCTCTTTTAGCTGAATGTTGACAGACCAAAGGGGGGTTGGATTGTTTTATTAGTGTAAGTGAATACAAGAGAAGCTCAACAGCAAGATTTTACTACATCCCTCGTCCTCATTATCGAGTTGTGAAACCGGGTAATGAGGCTCTCATAAATAAATAGTTGAAACGTGAGGGGAGGAGCCGGGAAAATTTTCCGACTCCTCCTTTTTTTGTTGTGAATTTTGAGGCTATTTATTAAATTTACATATCAGAAATGGTGCAATATGGATAACAGATGTTGCATTGCTCGATTATTTATACCCGTTGCACCACCCTTTATAACAGTATAAACGGAATGTTGGCTAACTTTGTGTCAGAATGAAAAATTAACCAATCGAAACACAGACATGAAAAAAACAATCCTCAGTGCCGTCATGCTGCTTCTTGTAGCATTGCTCGCACAAGCGCAAAACATCACTGTGCAGGGAACGGTCATCTCGGCGACCGACAACGAGCCCCTCATCGGGGCGGTCGTAATCCCTGCCGACAATGAAAAGAACGGTGTCACCACCGATTTTGACGGAAAATTCACCTTAAATGTACCCGAGGGAACCGGCCTTACAATCTCATACGTCGGTTACAAGACCGTCACCGTGAAAGCGCAGCCGTCGCTGACAGTCAGTCTTGATGAGGATGCCGAGCTTCTTGACGAGGTCGTTGTTGTGGGTTATTCGGCTGAAAAGAAATCTGACCTGACCGGCTCGGTGTCGGTAGTCAAGATGAAGGATGTTGCCGACACCCCCACCGGCAACGTGATTCAGTCACTTCAGGGACGTGTGGCCGGTATGACGGTTACAACTGACGGTACCCCCGGCGGTCTCAGCACCGGGACATCTATCCGTGGCGCATCTTCATTCCGTGGCGATGCCAACGGTCCGCTTTATGTCATCGACGGCGTGATGACACGCGAAAATCCCGGAACAATCCTCAGCAGCAACGATGTCGAGTCAATCCAAGTGCTGAAAGATGCCGCGTCGGCGTCAATCTATGGCGCTCAGGCTGCCAACGGCGTCATCATCATCACTACCAAGCGCGCCCGCGCCGGTGAGTCGCGAGTGACTTTTGACGCCACACTGACATTACAGACCTACAACAGCGGCCTTGATCTTCTCGACGCCTATCAGTGGGGAGATGTCTACTGGTCGGCCTACAAGTATGCCCATAACGGCGCGACACCGTCATCGGCCATCTATGGAAACGGTGCTACCGCCAACCTTCAGACTTATAAAAACCTTAACGGCGTCGATGTGTTGCCTCAGACAACTGACTGGGAGAAGGAAATCCACCGCACCGCGTTGATGCAGACCTACAGCATCGGCCTTTCCAAGGGTTCCGACAACGGCTCCTCCTCCCTCTCGCTCAGCTGGCTCGACCATGACGGTATCGTCAAGGGTTCAGACTTCCAGCGTGTCAACTCCCGTTTCAGCAGCGACTACGGTTTCCTCAACAACCGTCTCCGCGCCGGCGGCAATGTGGCTGTCAACTGGTGGCGCGCCCACTATATGCCCGGCGGGGCCGAGGAAAACGCCGTGAAGCAGCACCCCGCCAAGGCTGTCTATGACGCGGAGGGTGTGTATGTCGACCAGATCAACGACATCCTCGGTGATGCCCCCAACATGATGCGTCTCATCGAGAACAACAAGGGAAACAAGCATGAATACTGGCGTGTGTTCGGTAACGCCTATCTCCAGATTGAGCCGGTCAAGCATCTCATTGTCAAGACCAACTTCGGTGTGAACTATTATAATGAGACCAACAAGACTTTTGAACCCAAATGGCTGCGCGACGACGTGAACAAGCTGAGTCAGTCGACCAAGAAAAACGTAGACTGGGTGTGGACCAATACCGCGCAGTACAATGCCGATTTCGGCCGCAACTCGATTATGGCCCTCGTGGGTATCGAGTCAAAACGCTATCACTTTGAAGAATTTTCGGGTTACGGCACAGGTCTTGCCATCGAGGACCCCAACTATCTCTATCTCGGAAACGTGACCGCCGGAAAGAACGTCGGGGCAGGAGCATCCAACTATTCGATGTTCTCGGGATTCGGCAAACTGAATTATACCTACGACAACAAGTATCTTGCATCGATCACCATCCGTCGTGACGCATCGTCACGTCTCTCTAAGGACCACAACTATGACTGGTTCCCCTCCTTCTCGGCCGGATGGCGTATTTCGCAGGAAAATTTCATGGAGGCGACACGCAACTGGCTTTCTGACCTCAAAATCCGCGGGTCATGGGGTATCAACGGCAACGACCTTATCGACAACGAGGCATTCTATGCCAAATATCTGATGAGCCTTGACCGCGGTTCCTACAACATGAGCGGCGACGGCACGACTCTCGCCCCCGGTGCTTACCGAATCCGCACGACCAACCCCGATCTCAAATGGGAGAAGACCTATCAGACCAATATCGGTGTGGATGCCGGTTTCCTAAATAACCGCCTGACAGTGTCGCTTGACTACTTCTATAAGGAAACAAAGGACATGCTCGTCGAGAAACCCTATATCGCGACGATAGGCGAGGGTGGCTACTGCTGGTATAACGGCGGCGAGATGACCAACAAGGGTGTCGAAGGAACCATCAACTGGCGCGACGCTGTCAACAAGGATTTCAGCTACGACATCGCGTTCAACTTCACCGTGTCGAAGAACAAGGTGACCGACCTTCTTGACGACATCTATTATACCTATGGTGGCGGTTATGCCGGGCACTCCCTCGTAGGGCAGTCGCTCGGGTCATGGATGGGATTCAAGACCGATGGAGTGTTCCACACACAGGCCGAAGTCGACGAGTATTGTCAGAAATATCAGGTAGAGTTCGGTAAACCCGAAGTGGGCCGCATCCGCTATGTCGATGCCGACGGTGACGGAAAAATCAACTACAATGACCGCACATGGCTCGGCTGCGACCTCCCCAAAGCCCAGTTTGGCCTCAATCTCGGAGCCAACTACAAGGGGTTTGACCTCAGCATGTTCTTCTCGGCGATTATCCGCGACGCGTTTAACAACTCCAAGTATTACACTGACCTGTTCCAGTGCTGGAACGGCAACCACGGCCGCCGTCTTCTTGACGCAGCCAATGCCTATGACGAGTATCTGACCACCGGTTATTACAACTGTGACACCCCGGCCCCGACAACCGACAACGGCAACAACGAGCATGAAGTCTCGGAGTTCCACATCGAAAACGGCTCGTTCCTGCGCATGAAGACCCTGACTTTGGGTTACACGCTCCCCGCAAGCGTGCGCAGCAAGTTGCACATGAGCAACGCCCGTGTCTATTTCCAAGCACAGAATCTCTTTACCGTCACCGGTTACACCGGCGCCGATCCCGAGGGCCTCGGTTATCCCTACGCCCTTCCCCGCCAGTATACGCTCGGCATCCAGTTCGGTTTCTAATCATTCACCTTAAAAACGACAATAACAATGAAAATCCTCAATATATCATCGGCCGCAATCGCCTGCGTGGCACTGCTCGCATCCTGTAGCGACGACTTTCTCGAAAACAAGCCTCAGGGCAGTCTCTCTGACGGCATCATGACCTCTACCGAGGCCATTGACCTCCTCGTAAATTCAGCCTACGCCTCCCTGTCGGGATTCACCAACGAGCAGGGCGACCCGTGGGTGCGTCCGACAACCAACTGGAGCTTTGGCGAAGTGCGCGCCGACAATGCCTATAAAGGTGGCGGCGGCGAAGGCGACCTCTGGGACATTCACGCGATGGAGACATTCCAGATGCAGGCCAATAACGGCAATATCGACGGAAAATGGTTTAACCTGTACAGTCAGATTTCGCGTTGCAATGCCGCGCTGCGAGTGCTGAATGCCGCCGATGAAAACGAGGTCAAGGTTAAAGCATCGCGCATAGCCGAGATGAAAGTGCTGCGCGCCCACTTCTACTTTGAGCTGGTGCGTCTTTTCAACAAAGTCCCTTATATGGACGAGAATCTGCCCACCACCGAGTATGTCAACGTTTCCAACGACGAATTTACCCGTGACCAGCATCTTTCACGCATCGCGGCCGAGCTTCTTGACGCGGCCGAGTCGCTGCCCGAGCGTCAGAGCGAGGTGGGGCGCGTAAACCGCAACATCGCTTATGCCTACGCGGCAAAAGTAAAACTCTATCAGGCCTACGAGCAGGACGAGACCACCCACGAGGTCGTCAACATCAACAAGACGCTGATGAAAGAGGTTGTCGAACTTATCGACAAGGTGCAGGGTTATGACCTTCTGCCCGACTTTCAGGACCTTGACCTTGTGGCCAACGAAAACGGCGTTGAGTCAGTGTGGGCCGTCCAGTACTCGATGAACGACGGCTCGGGTGATGCCGGGCGCGTGAACTGGAGCAATCTTCTCAACTCTCCCGGCGGAAACAGTCCCTACCACGGCGACGGGTTCTTCCTTCCCTCTCAGGACTTGATAAACGCTTATCAGACTGATGCCGACGGTCTGCCTGTATTTGACTATCAGTCGCGTCCCGACTATGCTGTCGTGACATTTATCGACGACGAGAATCAGACGCTTTCCAATGTCACTCCCGGTGTTGACCCCCGTCTTGACTTTGTGGTAGGTCGTCCGACGATAACCTATAAGACATATGCAGCCTCGCCCTGTCAGTCATGGGTGCGCGACCGCGGTGTCTACGGCCACAACTGCACCAAGCGATTCTGGGTGTCGCCCGAGTCAAAGGATATGTATCAGGGGTGGCCGTGGGGTGCCTCGCAGCTCAACTGGCAGATTATCCGCTATGCCGACCTGCTCCTGTACAAGGCCGAGGCTCTGATCGAGCTTGGCGGCGACAATCTTGCCGAGGCTCGCGAGCTCATCAACCGTGTGCGTGAGCGCGCCATGAACAGTGCCCGTGTAAAAGATTTCAGTGACCCCACAAAGGATGCCGCCAACTACAAAATCGGCCTTTATCCCGCCGCAGGGTGGAATCAGGATTATGCCCGCAAGGCACTCCGCACCGAGATGCGCCTTGAAAAGGCTCTCGAAGGGGAGCGTTACTTCGACTTGGTGCGCTGGGGCATTGCCAAGGATGTCATGACAGCCTATTTCGACGCCGAGAAAGATACCCGCATCTATTATCAGAACGCGGTTTTCGATGCCGGCGAGGAATATTTCCCCATTCCCGTCGCACAGTACAATTTCTCGCTCGGAAAGTACACGCAGAATCCCGGCTATCCCGCATTCTGAGGTAATATATTCTGAGGTAATATAATAACATACAATTGTTTTAGTAGTTATCGGAGGGTGACGTGTCAGCGATGCGTCACCCGCTTTTATAAAAAGAAAGAGATGAATAAACTGATGTTTTCGCTTCTGTCTCTCCCATTGTCGCTTGTGGCGATGGCCGTGACACCCCCCGACACAAAGCTTTATAACGAGTCTTACCGCCCGCAATATCATTTCACTCCCGCCCATCGGTGGATAGGCGACCCGTGCGGGCTGGTGAAACATGACGGAAAGTATATTGGCTACAGCTGGGGTGCCGCCGAGACCGTCGATTTGATTCACTGGCGCGAGCTTAACGACCACGCCATAAAGGGTGTTCCTGCCGGTATAGCCACATTTACAGGCAGCGTGGTTGTGGACCGTAACAATACAGCCGGATATGGCGACGATGCAATGATAGCCGCTTTCACATCCTTTGATGAAAAAAGCAAAAAACAGTCTCAGAGTATTGCTTTCAGCCACGACGGCGGGGTGACGTTTGATTACTATGACCTGAATCCTGTCATTGACATCTGGAGTACGGAATTCCGCGACCCTACGGTTATATGGGATGATACAACAGGTAAATGGATTATGCTTGTAGCCAAGGCTTTGGAGAAAAAGGTGGCGTTTTATCGTTCTGACGACCTCAAGCATTGGGAGTGGCTGAGCGATTTCGGCCCTATGGGTGATTCGGAACGCTCTTGGGAATGCCCCGACATGTTTAAGGTGCCTGTTGAGGGTAGCGATGAACGTCGCTGGGTATTGGTGGTGTCGGTCAATTGGGCGAGAGAACAATACTTTGTGGGCGATTTTGACGGGACACGTTTTATCCCCGACCTGCCCGACAGCGCGCCTCGATATGTCGACAGCGGCCTTGATTATTATGCCTCCCGTGTCTTTCAGGACTATGATAACTCAGCCGGAGATGTCTATACTCTCGGTTGGGTGAATACTTGGGATTATGCTCAGGCCGCTCCGAGCAGGTGGGGCAAAGGGGTGTGGTCGATTCCGCGCCGGCTGAGCCTGTATGCAGCCTCTGACGGAATGAGGTTGAGGCAGCGACCGGTTGAGGCGTTGAAGTCGTTGCGGAAGTCGCCGGTGACTGTGAATAAAAAGCTCAGGGCAGGAGTGTGTGATTTGCCGGCCGTGTCGGCGATGGGAAATGTATATGAGCTTGATGCGGAAATAACGATTGACCGCGGCAGCGGTGATGCGGCCGGTCTGAATCTGTGCTGTGGCGACGGGCGCAAGGTTGTTGTCTCATATGACTCTGAATCGCAATATCTGACTGTTGACAGGCGCAATGTGGCCGATGTTGTTCTGCCTCAATTTGACCGGATTGCTTTTGACCGTGTGCCGATGAAGGATAACCGAGTCAGATTGCGGATACTTGTCGACCGCTCCACGATAGAGATATTTGCCAATGACGGTGAACAGGTTTTCACCCTGCTGACTTATCCCGGCGACACGCAGACCGGCGTTGAGATTTTCTCTCTCCGGGGACGGTCCCGCGTTGAGTTGACGGCATGGCCGCTGAAATCTGTCCATTGAAGTAAAAATCCCGGATGACGTTAAATCTGTCATCCGGGATTTTTATATTGCATTCTGAGAATGATTAGATTCCGAGGTCTTTTTTCAGAGCTTCGATTTTGGCTTCAGCCTCTTTGCCACACTTGGAATAGTCGTCGACCGATGACATCGGGCAGCGCACTTCCATGTAGAACTTGATTTTGGGTTCTGTTCCCGAGGGACGCACCGATACTTTAGAACCGTCGGCGGTGAAGTACTGGAGCACGTTGGATGTGGTGGGCATATCCATTTCGGTCACATTGCCGGTCTTGACATCGGTAGCCTTGAGGGTCAGATAATCCTTGACGGTCACGACTTCGCTGCCTGCGAGGTTCTTGGGAGGATTCTCGCGGAACTGTTTCATCATAGCCTGAATTTCTTCGGCACCGCTCTTGCCGGGGCGCACTACCGAGATGCCGACCTCGTGGGAGAATCCGTATTTCAGATAGATGTCGGCGAGCATGGCTTGGAAGTCCATGCCCTTGTCCTTGGCCCAAGCGCAAGCCTCGGCCATCAGCGAGATTGCCGAAACGGCATCCTTGTCGCGGGCAAATGTCTCGGCCAAGAATCCGTAGCTTTCCTCGCCGCCGCCGATGTAGCGCATCGCTCCTTCGTTGTCGCGGATGACGGCTGCAATCCACTTGAAGCCGGTGAAGCAGTCAAACATCTTGACGCCCATAGCGTCGGCAATCGACTTGATGGTCTCGGTGGTAACGATTGTCTTGACGATATATTCGTTGCCGTCGAGCTTGCCGAGTTCCTTGTTGCGGGTGATGATGTAGTTGAGGAGTATCATCACGATCTGGTTGCCGTTGAGCAGTACATACTCGCCGGTGTTGTCGCGGATTACGCAGCCGATGCGGTCAGCATCGGGGTCCGATGCCATAACGATGTCGGCGTTTACCTCCTTGGCCTTGGCGATAGCCATTGCCATAGCCGAGGGAACCTCGGGGTTGGGCGACTCGACGGTGGGGAAGTCTCCGCTGGGGACATCCTGCTCGGGGACGTTGATGATGTTGTTGAAACCGTAGTTGCGCAGTGAATCGGGGATGAGTTTCACGCCGGTTCCGTGGATGGGAGTATAGACAATCTTGAGGTCTTTGTGACGCTCGAT
>CAMWRO010000084.1 GCA_947176615.1 uncultured Porphyromonadaceae bacterium | reverse complement strand
GCTCCCTCGATTCATGACAAAATCCGACTCGCGAAAACGGGCTTTGGATTTAACATTTGTTATGAAACACCCTCTAAATAATCCCATGCACGAAATAGTATTTGCAACCAACAACGCCCATAAACTTAGCGAAATCCGCCGCATGGCCGGTGACCGTTTCAAGATTCTGAGCCTTTCCGATATAGGGTGCCATGAAGATATTCCCGAGACAGCCGACACGCTCGAAGGCAATGCTGTGCTGAAAGCACGGTATATCAAGGACCACTACGGCCGCGACTGCTTTGCCGACGATACCGGCCTGATGGTCGACGCGCTCGGCGGTGCGCCCGGTGTGTTCTCGGCACGCTATGCCGGCCCCGGGCATGACAGCGAGGCCAACATGAAACTGCTCCTCGAAAACATGGAAGGGAAGACTGACCGCTCGGCAAGATTCATGACCGTCATCGCCCTTATACTGGGTGATGACCTGAAATGCTTCAAGGGCGTTGTCGAGGGCGAAATACTGGAATCGCGCGAGGGCGTAAACGGGTTTGGCTACGACCCCGTGTTCAGGCCGGTGGAAAGCAACGTATCGTTTGCAATGATGAGCGATGATGAAAAAAACGCCATCAGCCACCGCGGACGCGCCACCGCCCTGTTGATTGACTATCTCTCTAACCTTTCTGAATAATCTCTCTGATTTATGATAAAAAGAATATCGTTATTTTTACTCGCGATGATAGCGCTGACAGGGGCGAATGCACAGCTCGCAGTCGGCACTTGGCGCTCGTTTCCGGTTTTCAGCGAAAAAATCGACAAGATAATAGAAACCCCCGACAAGGTTTACTATACCACCGCCGGTGTACTCTATTGTTATGACAAGGATGGTGACGAGACCACTTTTTTCAGTGACGGAAACCTGCTGACCGACGTCGATATAAAGGACATATATTATAATCCTGATAAAGATTATGTCGCCGTGGTTTATGCCGGGGGCAACATCGACCTTGTGTATGACCGCGGCCATGTCGTCAACCTTCCCGAGATAAAGAATGCCGTCACCAACGAGGACAAGGTCATCAACAACATCTCCTTCGGCAAAAACCGCATGTATGTCTCCACCAACTTCGGACTTGTCATCTACGACGATGTCAAGCACGAAGTCACCCAGTCGGGATTTTACGACAAGGGTGTGTGGTGTGCCGTCGAGGCAGGAGATTTTCTGTTTATCAGCAACGACTACGTTTTTTATTCCATCCCCTCGGGCGACCGCATAAACTCCCTGAGCAATTTTACGAGAATACTCGGTGAAGGATGGGAATTTAGTGAAGCATTTATTCTTGACAGCGAGGTCCACAGGGTGGTTGCAAGAGCGGCTGAAGGTCTGTTTTTTTTCGCCGGTGAGCCTTATGATGCAGCTGAACGCAAAAAATTACCCGAATACAAAGGTTGTTCATCACTCATTTCCGGCAAGGACGGGATATATTTCACCCACAACAACAATTTTTACAAGATAGACTCCACCGGAGCCATAACCCTCGTCACCTCCATTCCCGACCCGGTTAAAGACAACATGTATGCCACATGGGAGGGACCCGGAAAGTCATTCTGGGCCGCTGACAACAATGGCATCGGTAATTATAAAATTGCCGACGGTTCCCTCACCGTCCTCAGCGACAAATTCACCCCTGACAACTACATAACCGTCAACAAAGTAGCCAAGATAACCCCGTCGAGCAACGGGAGAGGATTTTATCTTTATAATATAGGCGCATCAATGTATCATCCTGCGGCCAATAACGATATGATAACTTATATTGGTCTGTTTTGTGATAAATATGAGGATGGTGACGCTGTAGATGTCACGCCCGTTGAAGATGTGTCAACCAAGTATAGTGCCACTGCCGGGTGGCTTAAAAACCGAGTTGGAAAAAATACGGTGATAACACCTTCATTTGTAATAGATGACCCCGATGACAATGAAATAATCTATGTAGGGTCAGGATTTGAAGGTGTGTATGTATTTAAAAACGGAAAGGAAATCGCTCATTTTTATAAAGACAATGCTCCGTTGGACGAACCTTGGGGCTGTCGTGTTTTTGGCGGATGCATTGATAAATATGGAAATTTGTGGGTTCAGCACTATAATAATTCCGGAAATGGTTTTATAATGTTACCTGCCTCTAAAAGAAAAAACATTGAGAAGGTTTCTTATAATGATTGGATAGCATGTGATTTTGACGGACAGGGTGGAGGCTTTGACGGCAGCGTGTTGAGTTGTAAAAAAAGTAATGTCATATTGCTTAATTCAACCGGTTTCAGAACTCCTCTCATTGTTGTGGACAGCAGCAATTCTGACATGACCGATAATATTCATTACAAGAATGTGTTAAATTTCACCGACCAAGACGGAAACTCTTTCATGCCCATTTACATTCAAGCGATGGTCGAGGATAACGACGGACGCGTGTGGCTCGGAACCAACGATTCAGGCGTTCTCGAAATCTCCCGTCCCGCCGATGCGATGAACCCCAACTTTACAATCAACCGCATCAAGGTTCCCCGCAACGACGGCTCCAATCTTGCCGACTATCTGATGGGTACCGAGGATGTGCTCGACATCAGTGTGGATGCCTCCAACCGCAAGTGGATTGCGACACGCAACTCGGGTCTATATCTTGTCAGTCCGCGCGGTGACGAGATTATATCCAATTTTAACAAAGATAATTCTCCCCTCCCGACCAATACAATCAACTGCGTGTATGCCGATCCTAATTCCAATTCGGTATTTATCGGCACTAACTACGGTCTGATGGAATACAGTTCCGACTCATCGCCGGCGCGTCCCGATTATTCCGACGTGTATGCCTATCCCAATCCCGTCACCCCCGAATATACCGGATGGATTACCATAAAGGGACTGATGGACAACTCTCTCGTCAAGATATGTGACGCCGGGATGAATGTCATCGCCCAGATTCAGTCTGAAGGCGGCATGGCCCTGTGGGACGGATGCAATCATGGCGGAGAACGCGTGAAAAGCGGGGTCTACTATGTCCTCGCATCGCAGAGTGACGGAAACTCTTCATCTGCCGGCGATGTTGTAACCAAGATACTTGTAGTGAATTAATCCCATCTAACTCAAGAAATAATGGAACAATTCAGATATAACGATGAAAATGACCGCAGCTATGGTGCTGCCGGTATGGCTATCGGACTCGTTGTCTTTGACGGCGAGGATATGATTTCGACAATCTCTCTCGACCGCGATCCCGGCAACATGGTGGAAATGACCGGCGAGTTTTATTTCGCGGGAAATCCCGGAGTTTCTCCAAAGGCTGCTTGGAATCAGCTGCTTAAAAACTACAATCTCTCGGTAGTGATGATGATGGCTAACATTTTGTGCCGCAACAGGGTACTGCGTGTAACCCGTGTAGACGACAAAGTGAAGAAAAGTCTCCATGATGCAGTTTATGAGGAAGGACACAATGTCTGCTCACTCGAAGATGACGAAATCGACCGTCTTTTTGACAAAAATTTCAACTACCTCGACCGTGTGTTCTCCCATCGCGGCGTTCAGTCCGTTGCCCATGATTTTGCCGCTTTGCTCAGATCGCGCCGCGTTCTGTCCCGGGCCGAGATTGTGGAGCAGCTCAGAGCTTTGAACATGTTATAATACTATAAAAAATAATGGAATTAAAAGAACCATTGCATTTTTCCCCCTACCTGAAATCTGTGATATGGGGGGGAGAGGCCATTGCCCCTTTCAAAGGAATCGTCACCGATCAGAAATCAATAGGCGAAAGCTGGGAAATCTCTGCTGTTCCCGGAAAAGTATCTGTTGTTGATCGTGGCTCGTTCAAGGGTCGTTCACTCACCGAACTGATTGAGGAGTTTGGCCCCGCCCTTGTAGGAGGAAAAGTTTATGAAACCTACGGAAAAAACTTCCCGCTCCTTATAAAGATAATTGATGCCAAGGACAACCTTTCGGTACAGGTACACCCCGATGACGAGCTTGCCGAAAAACGTCACCACTGTCCCGGCAAGACCGAAATGTGGCACATAATCGACACCGCCCCCGGTGCCAAGATATACGTCGGTCTGAAACAGCAGATTACCCCCGACGAATATGAGCGCCGCGTCGCCGACAACACCATCATGGATGTCATCGACAGCTATGACTCGACTCCCGGCGACACATTCTTCCTTCCCGCAGGCCGCATCCACGCCATCGGGGCCGGAAACCTCCTTGCCGAAATACAGGAGACGAGCGACATAACCTATCGCATCTATGACTACGACCGCCGTGATGCCGACGGAAATCCCCGCCAGCTCCACACCGAGCAGGCCCGTGACGCCATCGACTATACCGTCTATCCCGACTACAAAAACGCCCCCGTGTCGGCCGACGTGGCCGATGTCGACCTTGTCAACTGCCACCACTTCGACGTGCGCCGCATCCTCCTTGACAACACCTGCGAACTCCCGATGAACCACACCCGCGACTCATTCATGATCGTGATGTGTCTCGCCGGAGAAGCCACCTTGAAATACGGCACCGAAGGCCGCACCGAGACCATCAGGCAAGGCGACACCCTCCTTTTCCCCGCCTCCCTCGGCAACATCGCCGCGACCGGCACCGCAACCCTCCTCCAAGTCGAAAGCTGACAATATTGTAATGAAGAAAATAGTGCTTGTCGCCTCAGGCGGCTTGGCTAACCGAATGAGAGCAGTGGCATCGGGCCTGACACTGAGTCAGGACACCGGTGTCCCTCTCTCTATTATATGGTACAGGGATTGGGGATTGAATGCCTCCCCCGAGCAGCTTTTCAGACATGCCCGATGGATGGAAATAACGACTGTCCCTGATACATTGGAATACAGTCTGAAATGGGAATTGCCGAGAAAGAAAAATCTTTATATATCAACACTGTACCAGTGTAAGAATTTCAGTCACGTCATCGTGGACGATGTGGAACCCATGAACAGCTTGCGGTACAATAGTGCCGGCTTCCGACAATTAGTGACTGATTCCCCCAAAAGTATCTACATCTATTCGGGATGTCCTTTCTACGATTTTAAGACCGATTTCTATCGGAAACTGTTTATACCTACTTCTGAAATCGAGGAACGCGTTGAAGAAATAACATCGGTATTTAAAAAGAATACCGTCGGTCTTCACATCCGCAGAACCGACAATGTAATGTCGCGCAGATACAGTCCGACATCTCTTTTTATCGATGAGATAAACAAAGAACTTGCCCTGAACCCCGACACATTATTTTATCTTGCCAGTGACGACACGGAGATAAAAAAGGAATTCAAGGAAAAATTCGGCGACCATATCATAGTCTCTACTCTCAGCAGTGACCGGGGCTCATCCCAAGGAATCAAGGATGCTTTTACCGAATTGCTCGTCCTGTCACGTTGCCGTCTCCTGCTCGGCTCGTGGTGGAGCTCCTACTCAATGTCGGCCCCGCTCTTGGGAGATGTGGAGCTTAAACAATTGAAAATAGAGTAATTGCTTACACGGTTTATGACCTGTCACCCGAGAGGATTCTCATTCCTTTAGGAAAATATCTGTTCAATAATAGATAGGTCAAGAAAGAAATTGCAAATAGTGACAGGAAAGTAAGCAGATATGAGAGAAGTGAACTGAGAATGGTATTATATCCGACGATGCGCAGCCAGAATTTCAGCGTGACAGAACAGAAACACTGGTGAAAAGCATACAGAAAGAATGTTGAAGAACACAGTTGTCGCCCGATGACCGTTGTTGAAAAACCAATCAGCCTGCATGATAAGAGATATAAAAAGCAGAATCCTGCCGGAACTTCCAAACAGAGTCCTATATCGTCATTCACTTTATCGCCTATGAACCAAAATCTTGCAATGGCTATAACAAGATAGATAATACCTGAAAAAAGCATTACGCCTGTCTTATTATTGAGTTTGTCGGGAGAGAGTCTGTGTATAGCGGCAGCAGCTCCTGATATAAACCATTCTATACCATACAGGTCAATGTTAAAGATAAGTTTGATAAAGAACAATAAGAAAACCGACCACCATTTGCACGCTATTAACCTCACTATCGGTGTCAGTATGACAAACACCATCAGGTTTCTGATAAACCAGAATGCAAATGCAAAGGGATAACCGTCGGCTTGTTCCCTATATATAAAACCCTCCAAAAATCTGCCCCAGTGTATCGTATCGTTTTCTATGATACCAAGTCCGGGGAAGTTGAGAAACAAAACTTTTATAATGAACAGGGCCGCACAAAAGGTATTCCATATAATATATGGTATAAACAGTGTCTTGAACCGGCTTGAAAGTTTCTTTTTATAAACATCGGCTGTAAAATTATCAACACCATAGAAAAACAGATAACCCGAAATAATAAAGAAAGATGGAACGCACACCTGCATTAACGAGGTGATGAAATTCACGATTTCAGGCCCGTATCCGTTAAATCCTGATGGCGTAAGATGATAGATGTTGCTGTGTATAAGTACCACACCCATAATTAATATGAACTTGAATATGGGAATGGTTTTCAACCGGTGTTGTGAAGAAAGTGTCATTTCTTATTCTCCTTCCATTTCGCATCTGTGACCGGGCAGCCGGTCATGATTGTGACGTGGGGGACGATCAAAATCCATCGGCTGCTGTCGGCTGCTGTGAAACAGCGGGGACGCAGACGGGATTCCACCCATCCCATTTGAGGGGTATTTATTAATATTTTAGAATAATTGTCGGGAATCGAATCGCGGGATAGCAATAGTCCGTCTTTGAGATAAAGAGTGGAATCTGAATCGCATACCGAGACTTGGTCGGCGGTAAAATTATGCAGTTTTGACGGAAGTAACGAGAGCATTACATTTTCATCCTCGCGCCAGTATTCCGAGAAAAGCGCCATTGGCATATATTCATTGAAATTGCGCATAGAGGATTTCAGAAAACTCATTGAAACATGGGTGGGAATGTTATCATAATAAACCTCGCCGTCGGGTGATTGTAGAAAAAGATTTACAATCTCTTTATTTTCGTCATACAGTTTTTTCTGCTCGACTGCCGCAGCTGTAAGGTTTGCAATAATAAGTATTGCTATCAATGCGTTTATAATGAGACCGGTCACGCGTTTGACAGGCGGAAAAAGATTGTGACCCAAGGCGACAATCCCGATACTGCAAAATTGAGTGGCATACCATCCCATGCGCGGTCCTGTATAAAACAGATAGAATATCAGCGATGCGACAAATGATGAGGATGCCACGAAAACAATTATTGATTTTAACTTTTTGTTTTCGTCTAAAATATCCCTAAAGCTACGTTTGAGGAAGCATATAATCAGAAACGCACAGAATATAAAGAACATGATATTGAATCCTATGCCATGTAATATCTGTTCCATTAAAGACATGCGTGAGAAAAGAGATTCAGAATTGGCTGTGCGGGTCCATAATGCGGGTGAAATAATAATCAACAGCGTTCCCGCGAGATAGAAGGTAAATAAGATAATCTCTCTTTTATCAGGACAGTGTTTCTGAACAATCCATAATGTCAACACTCCGGCAATAACAGGTATGGAAAAGCCTTCATGCATCCAACCCGAGAGCAGGGCAGTGATACACATCCCTGAAAACACTCCTGTCGATAATTCACTTTTGATGGTGTCCCGGTTTAAAAACCAATAGACTATCAACAAAGTAAGAGCCGATGGCCACACATAATTTATGGCAAAGATTACTGAAAACATGTAATCGAACCACGGCAGTGCAAATGTCACCAGTAAGGCTATTACCCATGAACCGGTCGAACCGCGCTTGACACCGGCCAATCTGCACATCAACATGACTGACATCAATATGAACCCGCCGCTGATAACCGAAAAGACAAGTTTAGGCAGCAATCCTAAAAATATCGGACTCAAAAGATTGCACAATCTACCCGTGTCGTTGTACCAGTGATTTTTGCTTATTTCCCATATTGCCGAAACTTTCTCCGCGGCTGATGTGATTGACGCAGTCCCCAGTGTATAGGTATAGTCGTCAAAAATCATCGGAGTCAAAGCAAAAACAACAATATAGAGTATTGTTACAATCGCCAGCCAGATGTCAAATAATGATTTGGAATAGGTCGGTTTATAAGCGTGATTCATATCACAAAGGTAGTGATATAAATCAATCTATCCAACGTTTTTTCACCCTATAATCCACTTTGAGCAGGGCAGGAGGGAGATGAGGTGGGTAACGAGGATGCAGGCGATGAAGGTGGCGGTGCCGACGAGGAGAATGGCCCGTCGATATTAGCGACTGTCACAATATTAATTAATAACAGATGTTGAATAAATTGTGACTATTGAGTCATCATGACGATTCTCTCGGCAAGATGATTCATATCTATGCAATGTTTTCGTGAAAGGAGGGTAGTTGAGTCGAGTGAAGGATACGAAATGATGAGCAATCGTCCTTGCTCACAGAGTTGAAAATTATGGCCGGTTGGTTTGTAACGGTCAGGAAATTTCTCGGGAGTGATTAGAATAAATTTACCTTTAAGCATCTCGGCCTCGGATTTGATAGTCTTTTCATCTTTAGAGATAAATGGAGAAACGAGAACACCACCATTGGCTGCGGCATATAGCCAATGGCTGCGGTTACGAAAGCGTTGTTCTTCATTGTCAGCGCGGTGAACTATGACTTGTTCTTTAAAAGGGTTATCAATTAATTGAACATTGCCGTAGGCTTGATAGTAATTGTTCCCGATTTTCAAGCGATTAATCCGCTGGAAAAAATTGGGAAATGCAAGTCTTACTGCCAATCGGTAGGGATTTTGATTAATATAGTTGTAGACAGTGTCAAGTTGTCCGCGGCGAGTTATAATCCGGTCGTTAAATCCTTCTTCAAAAACGGTGAGGTCTTTATTATTCAGCTTGGTTCTGATTTTACTGGTGGATGCTGATTTGATAGCTTGAATGACCTCTCCCAAGTGCCGTCTCATAGGTTGTGTTACAAAAAGAAGGACATGGAAGTGATCGGGCATTATTATTGTGTTCAAAATTTTTATTTCGGAATTGTGAGAGGGAGTAGATGTTATTTCATCTAAGATTATTTTGCCGCAGGTGGTTAATTCTATTTTGGCACAGGTTGGGTTATTTATATTGATGACCTTTCCGAATATGGGAGCTTGTGGTGCTTTTGTGACCGTAACCATGTAGATACGACGGCTGTGGTAGTCGTGCCACGGTGCACGCCGCTTGTTATTATGGATAATCTCTTTATAAAATGGAGGTGTGGTCATTTTGTCTTTTATTTAGCTGTCAAGAGGTAGAGTTATCAATCGAGCTCGATTGATAAAAGGACGGGAATCAGAAGGGGAGTTTCTGGACCGAGGTGCCCCATGAGGCGCGGTCGAGGTTGCGGTAGGAGATAGCCTCGTTGAGGTGGTGGGGGAGGATGGCGGGGGATGCGTCGAGGTCGGCGATGGTGCGGGCCACTTTGAGAATG
>CAMWRO010000083.1 GCA_947176615.1 uncultured Porphyromonadaceae bacterium | reverse complement strand
CTCCCCGACCCTCCTCACAACTACAAACCCCAGACTAAATTTAGGATCCAATCTGCCGTTTTGCAGAATTTATATTGTATTGCTCCCTGACGTTCCCCAAATCTTTTCTGAACGTTTCTCTACCTTGATTGCTGTGAAATGGCGCCCCGCGCCTCCATCACGCAATTCTGATTCCCGATTGAAAATCTACTAACCGTTAAACTGACCCGTTCCCATTATCCTCTACAGTCCATTACATAATCAAGAATCAAGAATCAAGACACATTGATATTGTATCTTCCGATTTCGCTACACCGGTCACATCCTCGTGTCTCATCGTCGGATTATGTCTCCCCCACCATTGTAGCCCCGTGTAACGGACCTACTGATGTGGTTCAATGACCTTTAACAAGTTTTGCTTAAAAGCCGATGGCTTTTAAGCAACGGCCTAGGCCGTTGCTTAATGCCCACCGATTCAGAACCGGCATCAGCCTAGACCAAGCATCGCCCTCACCCCCTCACTTTAAAGAGACGCGGTGCATATCCTAAATCTTGTTTGCTAATAATTTATAATAACCTAACAAACCATTATTTAATTCCAAAATTATGAAATTAAGAAATTTGTATTTCGCGATGGCGGCAGGTTTAGCCTTTACAGCCTGCTCCAGCGACGAACCCGCCAACAGCGGGAACGAGACCAACGGTGACTTCAACTATGTCTCTGTCCGCATCTGCACCCCCGGCGAAATGGGCAGCCGTTACACCGACAATAACAAAGACTATGACAAGGGAACCGAAGGCGAATCCAAAGTAACCAATGCCATGTTTGTGTTCTTCGGCGCCAACGGCAACATATCTGAAATTGTCAAGGATGTTGAGTTTCAGACATGGAAAGACGGAAATGGAGAAACAATTGACAAGGAGACAAAGGCCGTTGCAACTCTTACAGGCTCATCGGTAAAACCGGTCAGCGTAATCGCCATCCTTAACCCCCCTGCCGGAATCGAGGACGACATCCGTCAAAAAGGCTCTGTCAATGCCGTCCGTCAGATCTTGGGCAACTATACAAATACAGCTGACGGCAAATTCATGATGACCAACTCTGCCTACCGTGTAGGTAATGAAGACATCTATGCCGCCAAAATCACAGGCGAGATTTTCGCGACCAAGGAAGCTGCTCTTGCAGCTGAAGAAAACACCGTCGACATCTATGTTGAACGCGTGCTGTCCAAGGTAACTGTCAGCAAGTCCACCGACTTTGCCAACCCCTCGACAAATCTGGAATTTGTCAACGGCCTTGACTCTAAAGACGACGCCGTGGCAGTTGTTCCCGTAATCAAAGGATACAAGCTCACCAACGTGACCGGTCAGGCAACAATCGTAAAAAGAATCGACGGTGTAACCCAAGACTGGGAATGGAACGACCCTGCCAACCACCGCTCTTACTGGGCTACTGTACCCAATCAGAACGTGGAACTGTTTAACTGGAACGAAATCAGCACCTCCAACCCCACCGGCGAGTTCACTCAGTATCCCTGCCCCAACAACATGGACTCGTCACTTCCTCTGCAGGCCGGTCATACTTCTAAGGCTACAAAAATCGTCGTTGCTGCCGAGCTTCAGGTTAACGACAAACCCCTTGACCTCATCCGCTATCTTGACAATTACTACAAGAGCGAAGAAGACTTCCTGACCCGCATTGCCTATGAATTTGCAACCGCAGGTGTAAAATGGGCAAAAGACGAAACTGTTGATGACGGTGTTGACCACAAAACCGGCACATACGGTGCCGACGATCTCGAAATCGTGCGCTACACTGATGCCAACGACAAAGTACACCCCTACAAAGTCATCGCTAAAATCAAAGCTTCGGCCTTGACCGACAAACCCCTTGCCGATGCAGCCATCTACAATGAATTTGTAAATAACCTGAGACCCGCTATCGAGTGGAAAAACGGCCTCACATACTATTTTGCCGAAATCAAGCACATCGGTTTTGAAGGACAGACTGCAGAACTCGCCGCCCTCATCCGCAACCATGTCTACAAAGTGACCCTCGACGGTATCACCGGTCTTGGCACTCCCGTCTATGAGCCCACCGAAGACATCGATCCCGAGCGTCCCACTGACGAGCCCGACACTTATGTATCGGCCCGCATCGCCCTGCTGAAATGGCGCGTAGTCGGACAGCACCTCACTCTCGAATAATCCTCATTCCGATCCTCTCCCCTCTCACTTTAGAATCTACCTAAAAAATCGTTCCTAATCATCGCGGAGGCGCTCAGCCTCCCGGCCTCGCGCCTCCGCGATTTTTTCTCTCCCCCACCTACGACCTCTCCACACCCCGCGCCCCCCGGTGGCGCACCACCGCATCCCGCATGCCGCGGATGCCACTTTAAAAACTGACATCACTACGGAAACCCCAATCGGTTTCCTCATCATAACAACCACTTGACCAATCAGCAATCCTAAACATGAAACTGACCAAGACATTTGCAACACTTCTCTCTCTTGCGGCACTGACAGTGTCGACAGTATCGTGTGACAGCACCATCTTTGACAACGAAGGCGACTGCGAATCCCGATATGAAGTGAAATTCAAATACATCCACCACCTGAAATATGGTGACGCATTCCCCTATGAGGTGGCTTCGGTCAACCTTTATGTCTTTGACCGCTCCGAGCGGCTTGTCAGGTCATTCAGCGAGCCCGTCACCCAAGAAAATGCCGAAAATTTCTCTATCCGTCTCACCGACCTCCCCACGGGCGACTACACGCTCCTCGCGTGGTGCGGCGTGAAAGACAATCCCGCCTTTACCGTCAACCCCGACAGCCGCGGCAATGAAACAGGCCGCACCCCCGACTACACCTGCCGCATAAACCGCGACGATAACGGCGACATATACCGCAACCTCCTGCACATGTTCCACGGAAAGAAGACAATCACCATCGCCGACGATCCCGGCGACCACGTCATCCCGATGGAACTGATCAAGAACACCAACATCTTCCGCATCGTGCTGCAGCACCAAGGCGACGTGACGATGGACCCGAAGAACTTCAAGTTTGACATCAGCGACGACAACGGCCACATGGACAGCGACAACAAGCTCCTCGCCGACTCCCGCGTGACCTACCACGCCTTTGAAATCGAGGGCGCCTCGGCCCAGCTCAAATTCCCCGAGACTCAGATTGCCGCCGTCGCACAAGACCCCGAACTCACAGCCGACCGCCCCGCCACGACTGTCATCAACGCCGTGGCTGCCGAAATTTCTGTGGGCCGGTTGCTTGACTCCAACAACGCCGTGCTCCGCGTCACCGAAATCTCGACCGGAAAAGTGATATTCTCCCTCCCCGCCATCGACTTGGCCCTCATGACCAAGGCTTTTGACGGATACTCCATGAGCGACAACGAGTTTCTCGACCGTCAGGACCGCTACACCATGACATTCCTGCTCGATGACCAGAACAACTGGGCAACCAAGCAGATTCACATCAACAAGTGGTTTGTGGTCTACAACAACTCCACGCTCCAATGAGAATTGAGAATTGAAAATTGAGAATTGAGAATTAATTATGCATTGTGCATGATGATTTATGAATTAAAACAAATGTCTTTACAAACCAACATACTAACACTCCCGCTTACACTATGCGTCGTGGCACTGGCTGCGTCATCGTGTGGGGTCATATATGATGATGACCCCACACCCGACGCCCCCGGTGAAAACATCAACAACAGCAACACCGCGACAGAGGTCAAACTCTCATTCAGGCTTGCAATGAATGAGAAGGACGCCCCGCCTGTCCTTGCCTCGCGCGCCGGCGATTCTTATGAAAACTGGGGAGAAGGAATCTCGGGAGAATTCCCCGACTGGGATCCCGGCGATGACTATGACAACACAATCAATCCCCGCTCACTCCGCGTCACACTCGTCGATGCCGCCACCGGCGACCTTGCCGCCACTATAACATCGCTTTTAGCGATCCGCGACAAGGACAACAAGAATAACTACACATTTGAAGGCACCGTCACAGGCAAAGACGTGTCACTCGAATCAGGCAAACAATACAAAATCGTCATTACCGCCAACGCTCCCGATACCGAGACCCCGGCGACCGAATTCTTCCAAGCCGCAATCGACGAGTGGACCTACAGCTGGGACAACACCTCGGCAGGCCCCGCGCAGACCATACCCATGTATGGACTCGTGACCAAGACCCTCGACTTCACCCCCGGCTATCGGAACGAAATCGGCACAATCCACCTGCTCCGCGCCGCCGCCAAGGTCGACGTGGCGCTTGCCGCCGAGAGTCAGGCCCTCAGCGATTTCGAGATTGTCTCCGTCGCCATCGACCGCCGCAATGCCGGAGGCTACACCGTGCCCGGCGGCGTTGACCTCACCACCGGCGCCACCGAGTCGATTCGCATCGGTGACTCGTTCCGCGGATATGCCACCGCCGCGACCGACGGCCTCGACTTCTACCCTGTCGACGAAAACGGCACTGAAAAATTCCGCATCTACATCCCCGAGTGGGACAACACCACATCGGCCGACACCCGCGCCACAATCGCCGTCACCGTGCGACCCCGTGGCGAGGAGGATGCCGAGACAATAACATTTGAAGGCGACCGCGGCATACAGTTCAAGAAATACACTGACGACGCCTACCCCGCCAACTCTCCCACAGGCACCTTCTACAACGTAATTCGCAACCACTACTACAAGTTTGACATCGAGAATATAAACATAACCCCTGAGGAAGACCACCTGCGCTTCCGCGTGACAATCGCCGACATGGAGAAAGGAGGAGACTGGACCTATGAATACTAAAGCATTCCGACACCTCATCACCCTCTTTACAGTGGCCGCCGCCCTCGCGACAGCCACAACGTCGTGTAGTGACAACGACATGCCCGCAGCACCCGACACCCCCGTCACCGACCCCGCCGAGCTCCCCGGCGTCATCCGTTTTTCACTCTCTGACATCAAATCCCGCGTCTCCTCATCAGGTCTGTCGGGAAAATTCGAGCCCGGCGACAAAATCGGCTGCATAATCTCAAGTCGTGGTGTAGCAGAGCAGATGTGGGACGGAACAGCAAACGTGGATGTTGTCCGACACAAGGAGTATTACATGGCCACCATGTGGGAAGTTGACAAGAGCGGCCGGTATATCGTACTGAAAAAGTTCAAGAACGCTGACAACCAATATGCCACCGATGATCCCAACTTCAATATCTGGCATGATATAGATCAGGACGAAAACGAGTATATCACACGCCTGAATCTTGTCGAGGGGTATGAATCAGCGAGTGACGAATATCTTTATTTGAAAAAATCAGATATCGACTACGCCTTTGTATTCCACTATCCCTTTATCTACAACGAGGAGTTATGGGGTAATCTGCAGAAATCTTTGGAATCCTACGAAAGCGACAACGGCTCAAAACCGTTTTACAGCTATATCGAATATCCCCATTGCGCTCAGAACGAAGGGTTGAAATTCGGCCATTACGGAAACGGTCACGGCCAAGAAAAATACAGCATTGAGCATTCTTGGTGGCCCGGTGTTGCTTTTTATGCGAGCTTGCGCATTTTCGCAGCCGAGATGTCCAAGGCATCTATTTTCAACTTTGAGCCGACCGGCGAGATTCCGCGCAATAAATGGACTCATTACGGATGGACCGAATATCCCGTCTTCGTTTCTACCGACCAACGAAATGACAAAGCCTTCGAGCGCAGTGATTTTATGTCGGCTCTGCGTGAATTAGACCGGAACGGCAACCCGCTCAACAGCAATTGCGAGCAGACAACCCTTGAGGTTAAATTCCTTAAAAGACATGCTGCCATTGAAATCGAAACCGATTTCCCCGTCAAGGATGTCAGACTGTATTATTCTGACGCAGACCGCGAGATAGCGTGGAAAGGCGGCGATTACACATGGGGCGGTTTCATTATCGGTCGCAAATATGACACGAGTATCGACAAGTTTACTTGGATGTTTCCCGATAAAAATCCTGAGCATCACAAGCATCAGTCTGACCGAAGCTGTATCAATTACATCCAGCGATGGCCCGAAAACATGTACCCCAACCAAATCGGGGAAAACCATTACCGCATAATTCTTCCCCCTCAGCCGGTTCCCGACACCGACGAGGCAGGGTTCCTTGTGTTTGACGACGGTGGAGAGAAAGAGCAGAAAATCCCGCTGAGAAAGCTACTGCCTGTTCCCGCAATCGAGGAAAACAAACTTTATATAATCCGCCTCCGCCGAGCCGACGTGTGGTCGCTCGAAATCCGCGACTGGGCCGACGGAGAAGACAACGATCTTGAAGAAATAAAAAGAACATAACCATGAGAATACTACGGTATAAATTCATTCCAACGGTTTTCGCCACAATAATGGCTTGTGGATTGTCAGGCTGCGAAGATGATATGCCCGATGCCGTCTATAATGACAATTGGGCATCCGATGAATATTTTATCATAGGCGGCAATGACCCCGATTCTCGTGTCGCTTATGAAAACGAGCATGTGTCCACGTTTGAATCCGGCGATATTGTCGGCGCATTTTCATTTGACGAAAGCGGTGCGCTCATTGAATCAAATGTCCCGATGACTGTCGAGGCTCGTGAAAACCTCAACACCGGTCAGAAAATACAGGCACTCGTCGCCCGCACCGATAAAGAACTCAGCCGCGGCATGGCCCGCTATCTGTTTTACTACCCCTATGATGCGTCAATGACGATTGACAAGGCCCGCGACTATACCCATAGCGTCAAAACCGACCAATCGGTTGACAAAGAGGGGGCACTGTCGTTCTATGAGCAATCTGACCTGCTCTGGGACTACGTCACACCCGGAGAAAAGAATGTCCACATCATCTTTGACCACGCTATGGCCAATATTCTTGTCATAGTTCCCGAAAAAGATGCCAAGTATTATAAAGACATCACTGTCCACGGTCAGCCGCTGACCGCGACCGGGATAAACCTCTCAACCGAGAACCTGAGTGCCATGACCTACAGCGTGGCTGACGACCAGCCTCTTTGTGACATCATCATGACCCACCCCATCAACAGCACTCGCGAGGGGAAAGAGGATGAGGGCAAGCTGCTCGTCTATCGTGCCGCCGTGCCTGCATGCCGCACCATCTCGGCCACAGAGGGAGCTTTCCTGACGGTAGAGAACACTAACAACACAACCAAAAACTACCGCCTGAAAAAAGACATCAACCTCCTGCCCGGCCACAACTACTATTTCACCATCTCATCATTCACTCCTCCCGTCATCGATGTCGAGGATGAAGACACATGGGTGTTGGAGGTATATGACCCCGAGGATGGCGAACTTGTCGGGTATCTGTGTCGAGAATATCTCTACTGGCCCGGAGAGGCTGAAGGCGCCCCCAACTATATGAACGCAAGTGTCGACAACGATGATAACACCTTTGAACTCGGCAACGGAAATCTCGGACGAAATGAACAATATATGGTCGCGACCTGCCCCGGAGGAACCGACTCGCTGAAACAGCAGTTGACGCGCCAAGGTTACAATGGAGATCTGACCAATTTCAAACTGGCTGTAAACTCTCAGGCATGGGTTTTCTACAACTTAAAGACCCCCGAAATACCCGATCTGTCTCAAGGAACGGTACTTCGCTTTTTATATGACATAAAAAGTTCTTCCAACCTGTCGAATGGTGGATGTACCCCGTATATAGTCCCGAAGTACGCTATGTTAAGAGATAATCTGACAGCGCAAATTTGGCCTTATCCCCACAAAGTCAAGTATGGTATGGGACAAGGATTGTTCAGGACAAGACACGGCCACGACCGAATAAACACCTTTCTTGTCGGAGATATGAACGGAAATACGCCTAATGATTTTTTTAACCAGCCTCATTCAGGATATGATTCCGAGGAATGGGTCGAGTTTTATATGCATGGCGGAACCATAACATGGAATGGTCCCAACAACCATATCGAGTCATTCACTATGCCCGACCGTCCCGTTACAAATTCCGAGGCTTATCTGAACGGACATATTGCCGTGAAAACCGTCGACGGACAGAAAGTGGCCCATGTCTCCTACGACCCCATCGTTGACGACACACATGACATCAATGGCAACCGCATTGCCTATGTTATACCCAAGGTCATTCCTGTGGGTGGTGTCTTATACCCGCTGAGAAAAGTAGGTTTCAATCAGTTCTGGTTTGGTTTTTCGTTAAAAAGCACATTTGATGCCGCGGGCGACCCGCTTATCTGCTATAATGACCAAAGTGAGACCAGCAGAACGGGAGCTGTGACTTTTGTAGACTATCATGCAAATAGCGCTGATGACGGCAGCGAAAATAAGATCTACGGCAGCGACGAAATTCTTGAGCCGGGATATCTGTATCCGACCGGCCGAAAAGGAGAAGATTCAAGTCAGAAAGGTGTTCCTTATGATGAAGATTTCGATCCGGCCCGTGACGAATCTTTGCGAGGACACATTGCGTTGCTGTACAACTATACGACGATTCTAAAAGGCAATATGGTTCCGTCAAAAGGACAAGGCATGAGCTTCTATATCCCCACTTGGAATGATATTCTGCGACTGCGCCGATATGGAGGTTTTGGCTTTGCCGCCAAATGGATTACCGACGAGATCAGAACCCGTGACGACTCACTTGCCGACATTTGGTCAACCGAGTCAACCACCGATGCCCTTAAAGAAGGCAAACTGTTATACAACGAGTCATTCTGTGCCAATATCTCCGGACTGGATTTCCGCTGTTTCGGATTCAAAACAACAGGTCACGATATTGCTGACTTTGGCGGTGCATGCTACTTTTATATCGATTCTTCCAAAAACAATTATTTTGGATATACCGACCTGACCGGCGATACCCCCTCTAACATCGCTGACACATGGCTGGAAGTCTTTCGATTCAAACCTTGGGACTGTTGGGCGATTAAACAGCTCAAAGAACTGAGAGACGAAATGCATCAACCCGGAAATATAAAAGACCAGTCAAACGATGGTTATAAAGAAGACCAACGACGAGCCAACAGCCGGTCATTTTATCCCATACGCATAATAATGGAATTCGACAATCAGGATTACAATACTCAGGGAAGCCACATGATGATATCGCGCCGACGTCAGAATATAGACCGTCCGCGGCATACTCAGGACAACCCTGTCAAGTATCACCTTCTTGATATTGACGAACTGAAATAAAAAACGCAACATACAACTAATAAGACCCCGTTCCCGGTGATAACAACTACATGGGAACGGGGTCTTTGCTAAACTCGATAACTGCATCGGGGTCGGTGTCGGAGAGTAGAGGTTTAATGCAATGTCACTAACTTAACACCGCTGCCCATCGTCAGCGGCAGAGCCGCCGATTACGCGGCATAGCCGCGTGTCAACGTTAGCCACATGCAACCGCGCCTTTAGGTGCGGGCAGCGTGTGGTCAATAGCGCATATCTGATTTTACGGCGGCGGTAGCTGCCGGTCTTGACGGGGAATGACCGGCT
>CAMWRO010000082.1 GCA_947176615.1 uncultured Porphyromonadaceae bacterium | reverse complement strand
GCTGACCGCGGCTGCCGCCGTGGCGGTTATGTGGTTGTCGAGAATGAAAACGCCGACGTCACCCTGCTCGCCAACGGATCGGAAGTTTCCCTCCTCGCCGAGGTTGCCGAAACCCTTGCCGCCGACGGCATCAAGGCCCGCGTCGTTTCAGTTCCCTCAATCGGCCTGTTCAACATCCAGCCGACCGACTACCGCGAGAGCGTGATTCCGCGCGCGATTCCCGCATTCGGCCTCACCGCCGGTCTCCCCTCGACCCTCCGCGAGCTCGTCGGCGCAGGCGGCGAAGTATTCGGCCTCGACCACTTCGGCGCATCGGCCCCCTACAAGGTGCTCGACGAACAATTCGGATTCACCGTACCGGCCGTGACCGCCCGCGTCAAGGATTTCCTCAAGAAATAAAATTAACAACCATTAATTAACACAGCGCCGGCAACCGATATACACCGGCGAAGTGTTATAAAAAATAAAAGATAGTCCTGCGTCCTAAAAAACGTAAATCAGGACTATCTTTTACTCTAAAAATGGTCTGTTTTGCCTGTTTAGGCGAAAAAATGAGCTATTCTTAAAGATATTTTTGTGAAAATTTAGTTTATATTAAAAAAATATCTTACCTTTGACGTTGATTTTCCGCAATAAGGCGTAATTCAATCACTATTTAAATATTTAAATAACTAACTTCAATTTACTTATGAACAAAAGTTCTATTCTTGGTTTAGTATGTGCCCTGTGCCTCGGCCAAAGCGCCTTCGCCCAGAGCAATCAAGAGGTTCAGTACGTTGAGGATCCCGCTCAGGGCTACACTTTCAACCGTTTCCAAGACAATTGGTTTATTTCGGGTGAAGGTGGTGCCAACATCCTCTTCTCGAAATTTGACAGCAAGCGCGACCTCTCAGATCGTTTTGCCCCCAATGCCGGTATTTGGGTAGGTAAATGGTTCTCACCCATCATCGGTATGCGTGCCGGTGTAAACTGGACAAAGGTTAAAGGTGTCGGAGAAAAAGGTTCTTTCGGTGAAGCTACCTACGAACCCCGCATCGACGGCAAGTTCTACAAGACCAAGCACAACGACTTCACCCCCATGGTTGACGTTATGCTGAATCTTACCAACTGGTGGTGTGGCTACAAGCCCAACCGTCTCTACAACGCTACTTTCTACGGTGGTGGCGGTGTTGACTTCGCTTATGTCCCCAAATATGACAACAAGAACCTTCAGGACGGCTACGAAAACGGTCACAACAAGACTCTTACCGCCCACGTTGGTTTGATCAACTCATTCCGTCTCAACAACCACTTCAACCTTTACCTCGACGTACGTTACAACGTACTCTCTAACGAAAAGGACGAAGCAGGTTACGTTGACAAGATGGCATCGGACCTCGCTGCCTACGTCGGTGTTACTTACAACTTCAACAAGACTGCGTGGTCGGCTCCCGTCGTTCCCGTTTGTCCTCCCGTTGTTGACTGCGACCCCATCGAACAGCGTCTTCAGGCTGCCAACGCCCGCGTAGCTGACCTCGAAGGCCAGATTCGCGAATGCCTCAGCCGTCCCGCCGAGGTTAAGGAAGTTGCCGCAGGCCCCCTCGCTACTGTTTACTACGCTATCAACAGCAGCCGCGTAAGCCGCGTTGACTCTCGCGTTCTCGGTGCTATCGCCGAAATCATCAAGAGCAACCCCAACCAGAAGTATGTCATCACAGGCTGGGCCGACAACTACACCGGTACCGACGCTTACAATGACCGTCTCCGCAAGGCTCGTGCCGCCAGCGTTGAAAAGATTCTTCTCCGCAACGGCGTTAACCCCTCGCAGCTCGAAGTTACCACCAACAACGGCAACCTCTGCGACATGGGCGACAAATATGTATCGCTTGACCGCGCTGTGACTATTCAGGCTGCTGAATAATCACTTTTCGGAAAACGATTAAGCAACCGCTTATAGTCTCCCGTTTACACGGGACTACTCAAAAAGCAAGCTAAATCAATTCTATATCCCTAAGGAGCAACCATCGTGAGACGGTTGCTCCTATTTTTATACACATTCCCATTCCCCACGCAAAAAAGACAATCAGCGGATTCCCACTTATCGGGAAACCCGCTGACACGACATCAGTCTGCATTTTGGACCGCTAACCCACATCAATTTTATTCCGATACAGCTTACAGATATCAGCCTCCTTGATTCGGAACCCGCTCCCGTGGTCATGCGGCCTGCCACAATAGCGACCGCTCTGATATGCCCCCATCCTGATATCATACATTATCTCGCCCGCATCAAGCATCTTCAAAAAAGCGTCAAGCGACGGCTCCGTATAGATTTCAGCCGAATCAAAGGAAAACTCCTCGCTCCCATCAGACAGATGCCGTCTTTTCGCCTTTACATAAAACAGACTACGGAGTTTTTTCTTCAAAGCCGTTTCTATATCATCGTAGGTATAATAAACATTCTGGTCAAGCAGCATCTTGCCACCCAGACTATACACACCGATGTAAATTAGCTTATTAACTTTGTCATGTATAAGCCGGAACGAATATTTCCCCATAAATGTATTAAACTTATCGGCAAATATCGAGGTATGCAGTTTCTTCATCTGACTGTTGGGATAACATTCCCCAAACTGATCTTTCAGCCACGCATTAGATCCTTTTTCTCCTTTAGAGGATGAGGGACTTTTGGTAAACAATGTCACAAATGACGCCGATTCCTCCCGATGGGACTTTATCTCGAATCCGAACAGGTCAGGACCATCAACATTATTCTCAACCACCCCCATGTAATCCTCAAAGGTCTTACCGATTCCGGTATTATTTCGGCGATGGCTTTTAACCCATCCCAGTGCTTTCACCTTTCTAAAGGCCTCAACAATCTTATCTTCATTCTTCATATTTTATAATAGCTTTTATTAAATTTTCTGAATCCAATTCCCTATAACTTCCGGTGAGAAGATAGGACAACGCCACATTAAAATGCTGCGAAATACAATAAAGTTGTTTTAACGTGTATTTATGACGGAACTTAGGGCTCTCGATATTGCCAATCTGCCCGTGACTGACCTCAATGAGATTAGCCAGCTGCACTTGGCTTACCTCATTCTCACGCCTCAGCTGCCTGATGCGGTTGATAACCTCATTCTGATACTCGGTCTTTATCATACTTCTCACATTTTGTGAGCAAAAATATGGAAATTCTCACCATCTATTTCCCTCAATTTGTGAGAAATTTACTACCTTTGCCTCCAAATCCTACTTCGAGTAAGAAAGCTATGTATGTTAGAGAAATAAATGACTATTGGAGTTTTAAAACAGCCGATACTAAAGAATATACCCACTGCTATCACACCTACCCGGCCATGATGATTCCACAGGTGGCAAGAAAGCTATTGGCCGATTATGCGCCTGAGGATGGGAAACTCTCTTTAGTGTTTGACCCATACGTCGGCAGCGGCACTACTTTAGTCGAATGCTCTTTAAAAGGCATAAGATCGGCAGGGACCGACCTGAATCCTTTGGCACGCTTCATGAGTAAGGTAAAAACCACGCATTACGATTTAAAAGACATAGCTGAAGCAATCGGCCATTTGGAGACGGCGTTGATGCTTTACAATAGGGACTTGGTTGAGAACACAGACTTCAGCCGGATTTCAAACCACACATTCTGGTATACCGAAGACAGCCTGTACCGGCTCTCTTATCTACATCAGACGATACTGGAACTAAAACCGGAAATACAGGATTTTTTCTTGCTGTGTCTCTCTGAAACCGTCCGCGAAGTCAGTTTCACCCGCAACGGAGAGTTCAAGCGATACAAAATGTCGGCCAAACAGCTTGAAAATTTCAATCCCGATGTTTTCATGACCTTTATAAAGAAAACAAGACGGAATGCGGCCGGACTGGAATCTTTCAATACCACCGGCAACTCCCTGTCAGCCTCGATACACAACTTTAACACGTCTGAAAAAATTCCTTCTGAAATACTGCCCGAGGAAAGTGTCGACATGGTTGTAACATCGCCCCCCTACGGTGACAGCCACACAACAGTCGCCTACGGTCAATTCAGCCGGTGGGCCAACGAATGGTTTGACTTCGAAAACGCCAAATCCTTAGACCGGCTACTGATGGGCGGCAAGATTTCTAAAGAATTGAGTTTTGAGACCCACGCTCTGAAAAACGAGCTTGAATCCATCAAGGCCTTGGATACAAAACGGTATTTCGAGGTCATCTCCTTTTTGAATGACTACTGGGATTCCATCCGGAATGTGGCCAAAGTAGTGCGGCCCGGTGGGAGAGTGTGCTATGTCGTAGGCAACCGCCGGGTCAAAAACGTCCAAATCAATTTGGACTATTTTACGGCTGAGATGTTTGAAAAATGTGGTTACACACATCTGACCACCATCGTGAGGGGAATACCCAACAAGCGCATGCCTTCTAAAAACAGTCCGACCAACAAAACAGGAGAAAAAGAGTCGACCATGAACAACGAGTACATAGTCATACTCGTCAAAAATGCTTAAATACAAACCGGGAAGAAACACGATTGGCTTCCTCCCGGTTCTGTTTTTTTTCGCATCAGGAAATATGTGTCTCAGATTTCCTGACGGCTACCTGTATCAGTCTTCCAGCGTGCAGATTGACACGCGGTTCCATGATTCTTCAGTGAACATGTGGCCGATACCTTCGCCCTTGGCGACGATGCGGTCGGCACTGATGCCATATTTCTTGACAAGGGTGTTCTTGACAGCCTGTGCACGGGCCTCGGCCAACTTGATGTTGAATTCCTCAGAGCCGGTGGGAGATGCGTAGCCTTTTATCTCAACCTTGGAATCCTTGTGATTCTTCATATAGGCTGCAATCATTTCCACGTTAGGCATCTGGTCGGCAGTGATAACAGACGATGCGTTGCGGAAGAACACGAAACGCACACTGTTCAGAGTCTCTGTGTTATTGTTGACAACCTGTGCGGGTTTAGACTCACACGCTGCGAGAGCGGCGGTAAGATCGGCATTGGCAGCGGTGGTTGCGGCGAGGTCGGCAGTGACAGCGTCACGCTCGGCACGCAGAACATTCACACGGTCATTGAGGGCGGCGAGTTCAGCCGAATTGTCGGCGGGAACCGTAACGCAGTTGAAGCCGGGGCCGAAGTTATAGGTAAGTCCCACAAGACAGTTGAATGTGGCCTTGTTGACATTGTAGGCCGCTGACGACTGAGAAACTCCCGCGTCGCTCATGTTGTAGACAATCGAAGGCTTGACAGCCACTGTCACACGCGGAGAGACATTGAAATTGAAATTCAAGCCCACCCTTGTAGCAAAATAATTCCAGTCTTCCTGCTGACTCTTGGTCCAGTACTCGTGACCCCATCCGGCACCGAGGACAGCCTCGATGGTGAATGGACGCGGTTCACACGAGAACCCGCCGAAAAGCTCCATCAGGTTAAGGGTACCGTAGGCGCCCACATAAGAATTGTCAAAAGCTGTGTAGCTACGCGGATAACTGTTCCACGAGGAGGTATTGATGCCAAAAGTGCTTTCAATACCGGCCCCGAACAAAGGGGTAATCTGTTTTCCGACATGAATGCCTACCAATCCGCGCATACTGCCGAAGAAGGCATGATGGGTCATGGGAGTGGCAACACCACCGTCAACCCCAATTGACCAGTTGGAACCGAGATTTGTGCGCTCAACAACATCCTGAGCGCTGACCGTCATCATCCCTGCTGCGAGGGCGGCAGTCAAAATAAGAACCTTTTTCATTGTTTTTAGGGTTTTGGTTTGATAAAATCTCTACTTTTTTCATCCCTCCTCTCCGTAATGTGTGGAGTGATGAAGATTGTATTTATTAATTATGAAAATAATTGAAACTATCTCCCTCCGGCTCTCATGCAGGCGAAAATAGTACCAATATAACATATCTTCCCCTCGGAAAGTTGATTTTATCCTTTAAACAAACCGCTAAAACAGCTCCCTAAACAAGTGAAAAATCTCAGGCTCACCCCCTTTGATACTCCCCTAAAACCTGACGTCAGGACACAAAAAAAGGGTAAGCTGACTACATCGCACCGCTACGACCCGTTACCGTTGCTTCGATCAAGACCTGGCGGGATTCACGGGGAGCTGGTCGTGTAGGACTTACCCGGGTGCAAAGGTACAACTTTTTTCTGAATCAACAAGCAATTGACCACTTTTTTATCCACATATACATTTTGTATCTGAACCACTGTTAAGATAGCTTAAAAAATTGTTTTTACTGTAACGTTTTTGTAACTTTGTAAAATAATATATCCAAACCTCATGAGGTCTATAATCATTACCGCGCTCGGGTTTCTGATTCCGGGCATACTGATGTCGGGTTGCAAAAATCCGGCAGCCAAGCAAGAGGCTGTTGACTGCGAAATAGCACAGGTAATCAAACCCGTAGCTATATTCAATTCCGACAGTGCGTTTTCTTATGTGAAACGCCAAGTCGATTTTGGCCCCCGCATCCCCGGAACCGCTTCCCATGACAATTGCGCAACTTATATCGTAAACGAGCTGAAACGCCACGGTGCCGACGAGGTGCTGGAACAGATTACCGAAACCGAAGTTTTTACAGGTGAAAAGCTTCCGGTTCACAATATCCTCGGCCGCATAAACCCCGACAGCTCGAAACGCATCCTGTTTGTCGCCCATTACGACACCCGTCCGTGGGCCGACAGCGAGGAAGACACCGAACTGCACAACACCCCTATCCCCGGAGCTAATGACGGCGGAAGCGGAGTGGCGGTAATGCTTGAAATGGTCCGACAGCTGGCTCAGAAAAGACCTCAGATAGGTGTAGACCTTCTCTTTGTCGACGTTGAAGACTATGGCCAGAGTTCAGGTTTCGGAAATCATGACGACACATGGTGTCTCGGCAGTCAGAAATGGGTTAAAGACATGCCCTATTCAGATGAAAACCGTCCGAGCTACGGCATCGTGCTCGACATGGTCGGCGGTCTGAACGCCCGGTTTAACAAAGAGTATTTCTCTAATAAATATGCTCCGGAAATTGTGACCAAGGTATGGGACGTGGCACACCGGTCAGGCTATGGCAACATTTTCCCGACCGAAAACGGAGGAGTGATTATCGATGACCATGTGGTACTTAACCAAGCCGGAATTCCCACAATTGACGTCATCGAGTCAAAAAACATCGAGACGCGCTCGTTTCCACCCACTTGGCACACTCTCGACGACAACCTGCAGAACATCGACCCGGCCTCGCTGAATGCGGTTGGACAGACGATGCTCAATCTCATTTTCACTGACAAACTGTGACACGACATGACAATCGACCAGACCCAAGACGAAATAATCGAAGAATTTTCAGAAGTTGACGACTGGATGGACCGCTATTCCATGATTATCGACCTCGGAAACTCACTCCCTCCGATTGACGAAAAATACAAGACTCCCGACCACATTATCGAGGGTTGCCAGAGCCGTGTGTGGCTCAACGCCGAGATGACACCCGAGGGGAATATCAGCTACACGGCTGATTCCGACGCGATTATCGTGAAAGGCATCATATCGCTGCTCATCAAAGTCCTCAACGGCCACACCCCCGACGAGATTCTCAACACCGACCTGCGTTTCATCGACGAAATCGGACTCGCCGAGCATCTTTCGCCCACCCGCAGCAACGGCCTGCTTGCCATGCTGAAACAGATGCGCGCCTATGCCCTTGCCTTCAAGGCCAAACAACCTTAAAACCAATCATTTTAAATACTTAATATCCCCGCATCAATGTTTAAGAACCAACCCAAAGGATTGATTCCCGCCGCGCTCAGCAACATGGGCGAGCGTTTCGGCTACTACATCATGAATGCAGTGCTCGTGCTGTTCCTCTGCTCCAAATTCGGACTCTCCGAGGAAGCCAGTACCCTGATTTATTCCGTTTTCTACTGCGGAATCTATGTGCTAAGCCTCGTCGGCGGACAGATTGCCGACAGTACCCGCAACTACAAGGGCACCATCATCTGGGGCCTTATAGTCATGACGGCCGGGTACATCCTCCTCTCATTCCCCATTCTCGCGACATCTGACAACAAGACTTGGCTGCTTGTGATGACATGCGTGGCCCTGTTCCTGATAGCATTCGGCAACGGCCTTTTCAAGGGCAACCTTCAGGCAATCGTCGGACAGCTTTACGACAATCCCAAATATTCAGCCCAGCGCGACTCGGGATTCCAGATTTTCTATGTGTTCATCAACATCGGCGGCCTCATCGCCCCCTTCGTTGCCCCGATGCTCCGCAGCTGGTGGCTCGATGTCAACGGCATGGTCTACGACGCGTCGTTCCCCGCGATGTGTCACCAGTTCCTCAGCGTCAGTGACTCGATGAGCAACGAGAACATCAACCAGCTCTATGCCCTCGCCACTTCGGTCGGCCACACCGGTGCGACCAGCATTCAGGAATTCTGCTCCCGGTATCTCGACGTGTTCAACACCGGCGTTCACTATTCGTTCTTCGCCTCGGTAGGCGCGATGCTCATCTCGCTCATAATCTTCGTTGTCACAAAGAAAGGCCTTCCCACCCCTGCCAGCAAGGTAAAGGAAGAAACCATTCAGTACACCGCCGAGGAAAAACGCGCTATGGCACAGGAAATCCGTCAGCGCATGTATGCCCTCTTTGCCGTGCTCGGCGTGGCTATCTTCTTCTGGTTCTCGTTCCACCAGAACGGCACCTCGATGTCGCTCTTTGCCCGTGACTTTGTCGACACTTCGGCCGTTGCCCCCGAAATCTGGCAGGCTGTCAACCCCTTCTTCGTCATCGTGCTTACTCCTATTGTAATGTGGCTTTTCGCCGCTCTGACACGTCGTGGCAAAGAAATCTCCACCCCCAAGAAAATCGCAATCGGCATGGGACTCGCCGGAGTCGCTTACCTGTTCCTTACCATTTTCTCGCTTATACAGAACTATCCTTCGGGCACCGAGTTCCGCGAGATGGTCGCCTCAGGTGTCACCGTGGCCAAAGCCGGATGGTGGGTACTCATCCTCTACTACTTCTTCATGACCGTGGCCGAGCTGTTCATCTCGCCGCTCGGACTCTCATTCGTGTCCAAAGTCGCTCCCAAGCACATGCAGGGTCTCTGTCAGGGACTGTGGCTCGGCGCGACTGCCGTCGGCAACCTCATGTTGTGGGTAGGTCCGCTGATTTACAACAAGTGCCCCATCTGGGTCGCTTGGGCCGTATTCCTCGCAGTCTGCCTCATCTCGATGGGCGCAATGTTTGGAATGCTCAAGTGGCTTGAACGCGTTACAAAATAGAATATTAACAGATATACAATCACCCGGACGACGGCGGTTCCCTGTGCAGGGCACCGCCGTCTTGGTTTATATTAGGGTCATGAAAGTGTAGCCACACAATTGGCGATTCTGCCGCGATCCTGTTGCAATCACATCTTCGTATTTTACACCGTGTCATATCACGGCACGATATCCTGCTGTTTACTTAACGGTAATTTCGTAGAGCCCGCAGGGCGATATTGTGTTAAACCCCGTATGGAGCGTAGCGGAATGCGGG
>CAMWRO010000081.1 GCA_947176615.1 uncultured Porphyromonadaceae bacterium | reverse complement strand
ATATTTGCCGGTTGGGCTGCACGCTATCCCGGGGTCATATCACTTGCCGACAAGCGCCACGGATTCCCCGTCGAGCTGTCGCTGCTGAGCCATCTCGACGTGATGGTCTCGATGGACTCGGCCAACATGCACCTCGCCTCCATCGTCGGGGTGCCGGTAATCAGCGTGTGGGGTGCCACCCACCCCTACTGCGGTTTCAAGGGATGGAAACAGCAGGACACCGACACCGTCCAGCTCACCATGACCTGCCGCCCCTGCTCGGTCTTCGGCGACAAGCCTTGCTACCGGGGCGACTACCACTGCCTCAACGGTATCTCTCCACAGACAATAATCGACAAAATAACCGCGAGGATAAATCCATGACAGTCACTGCGGGATTAAAATCATCAATTTACGTTTAGAAACAGATGAACCGACATATAATCAATGAACACGCGACGCTGTTAGAGGCGCTGGAGAGGCTCAACGCCTTGTCGGGGGAGGTGATGACCCTGCTTGTCACCACCGACGACGGGCGCATGACCGGCACGCTGACCGACGGCGACTCGCGGCGCGCACTGCTGGCGGGCGTGGCGCTCGACGAGCCGGTGACACGCGCCATGCACCGCGATTTCAAGCGGCTCGACGCCTCGGGGATAGATGTCGGGGCATTAAGAGAGATGCGTGAAAAGGGGATACGCCTCATCCCCGTCCTCGATGCCGACGGACGCATCGCGCGCATCCTCGACACCCGCGTGACCCGCACTGTGCTGCCCCTGACCGCCATACTGATGGCCGGAGGCAAGGGGGAACGGCTGCGCCCGCTGACGCTCGACACCCCCAAGCCGCTGCTCAAGGTGGGCGACAAGGCTATAATTGATTACAACATCGAGGCCCTCTCCGCCGTCGGGATAACCGACATATCGGTGACGGTCAACTACTTGGCTCCGCAGCTTGTAGAGCATTTCAGCCATCCCGTCGCCGGGGTGGATGTCAAGTGCGTGGCTGAGCCGTCGGCAATGGGCACAATCGGGTCGGCATCGCTCATCCCCCACCCCGAGGGGGGCGACACGGTGGTGATGAACAGCGACCTGCTGACCACGGTATCGTTTGAAGAAATGTACATGCGCCACGTCGCCGAGAAGGCCGACATCACCATAGCCGCCATCCCCTACAACGTGTCGGTTCCTTACGCCATTCTGTCGACCGACGGGGCACAGGTGACCGCCTTGGAGGAGAAACCCACCTATGCCCACTATGCCAACGCGGGCATCTATATCATTTCCAATGAGCTGCTTGACTCCATTCCGGCTCAGGGCCGCACCGATGCCACCGACCTCATCGAAAAGGCGATTGCCGACGGGCGGCGCGTGGTATATTTCCCAATCGACGGCACATGGATCGACATCGGCTCCCCGGCCGATTACCGCCATGCCTGTGAACTAATAAGACTGAAAGAAAGTTGATATTTCATAGGGTAAAGGCACGATTTAAGGTTTGGGGTTAAGGTTTGGATAATAGCAGTCTGACCGTCAACCGAAACACTTCTCTAAACCTTAAACCCAAACCCCTAAACCCGACAACAGATAAACTAACGAACACCTATGGCTGATTCCAATTTTATAGACTATGTGAAAATCCTGTGCCGGTCAGGCAAAGGAGGCGCAGGCTCGCGCCATTTTTACCGTGCGAAATATGTACCCAAAGGTGGTCCCGACGGTGGTGACGGTGGTCGCGGAGGCCACATAATCCTGCGCGGAAACAGCCACATGTGGACCCTGCTCCCGCTCAAATACCGCCGCCACATCTTTGCCGGCAACGGACAGAGCGGCTCGGGAGGCCGCTCATTCGGAAAAGACGGCGAGGATGTCGTCGTGGAGGTTCCCTGCGGAACGGTGGTATTCGACGCCGAGACCGGAGAATACCTGACCGAAGTGACCGAGGACGGCGAGGAAATCAAGCTCCTGCGCGGCGGCCGAGGCGGTCTGGGCAACTGGCACTTCAAGAGCGCGACCAACCGCACTCCGCGCTATGCGCAACCCGGCGAACCCGCCATCGAGAAGTCAATCATCCTTGAGCTGAAGCTGCTGGCCGACGTGGGCCTTGTCGGATTCCCCAACGCGGGAAAATCCACCCTCCTGTCAGCAATCTCGGCGGCACGCCCCAAGATTGCCGACTATCCTTTCACCACGATGGAGCCTCAGCTCGGAATCGTCCACTACCGCGGCGACCAGTCGTTTGTAATGGCTGACATCCCCGGCATCATCGAGGGAGCCAGCGAGGGTCGCGGACTCGGACTGCGGTTCCTGCGCCACATCGAGCGCAACGCCGTCCTGCTGTTCATGGTGCCCGCCGATGCCGACGACATCAACGAGCAATACCAAGTTCTGGTGCGCGAGCTTGAGCAGTTCAACCCCCAGCTTGCCGACAAGCCGCGCGTCCTTGCCGTCTCCAAGAGCGACATGCTCGACGACGAGCTGATGGCCGAAATGCGCCCCTCGCTCCCCGACGGCGTGCCCGCCGTGTTCATCTCGGCTGTCACCGGCATGGGAATCACCGAGTTAAAAGACATGCTGTGGACCCAGATTAACGACGAGCGCAACCGCATCGACACCGACCCGATAACCCACCGCCCGCTCGACGGCCATCACCGCGTCAGGGAGGAGGATGAATTTATCTTTGAAAATGTTCCGACCGTCAGCGACGAAGATGCCGAGGATTTTGAAGAAGACTTTGACGACGACATGATATTTGACGACACCGACTGGATCGATGTCGACGATTGAACGTAGCGACACCACCACTGCGGTATGCCCCTTGCACACTCATCGTGCGAGGGGCATACCGTTTTTATCGGGCGGTTTTACAAAACAATTTCAGATGTGTTACAATCGTGTTAAAATTATTTTTCAAAAAATTTGTCCAAAATTGTGCATTTCCAAAAAAAGCAGTAATTTTGCGCCAATTTTGCACCCATCCAATTCACAGTGGCACAGCCGCCTTGCCCGGGAATAGTCGACACTCGGGAGCCGGCTACAATCAAAAAGTTAATTTGTAGAGTAAATTTTACATTTTTTTAAATACATAAACAGCTAAAATTAACGTTACAGACATGCTTAAACAGTTCTCAAAAGGGCTAATTTTATCGCTGCTTACATGTGCTTCCGCACCGGCCTTTGCCGCGCCGGTATCTGTGGAGGACGCAAAGCAATTGGCTGCCGACTTTTTCAGCGCCGACAACAGCGGTTTAGCCTCAGTTGATGCTTTGGACTTGGCTTACACCGCCGGGACGGCTTCAAAGCCTTATTACTATGTATTTAACGCCCGTGACGGGAAAGGATTCATCATCATCTCGGCCGACGACACCACCGCGCCGGTGCTGGGTTATTCGACCGATGGCAGCTACAATGCCGCCGCGCTCCCTCCCGCAATGAAATGGGTCCTCTCGGGTCTCGAAAACGAAATCAAGGCGGCTCCGTCGCTCAAGCGCCCCTTTACCGCCGCTCAACGCCGCAACATGGTGGCACGCCGCGCAGGCCGCGCAGGCGAAAGAATCCTGCTCCCCACCGCATCGTGGAGTCAGGAAAGTCCTTTCAACTCGGCCATTCCGGGTCGTCCGCTCGTGGGATGTGTCGGCACGGCTATGGCAATCATTATGAAATATCACCAGTATCCCGAGAGGGGTACCGGCAGCTATAACGGTGTGAACTATGATGTTGCCTATGACTGGGACAACATGCGCACCGACAACTACCGCTCAGGCTACTCCTCATCCGAGGCCGAGGCGGTGGCCACTCTCATGTATCATGCCGCCAGCAGTATCGGCACACAGTTTGGCATGTCGGGATCAAGCGCCTACGAAGTGAAGGTGCCCGCCGCGCTGACCAACTACTTCGGCTACGACCCCGGCGTCTCCTACAGGAAACGTTCCGACGTGTCGACCCAGAGCGCCTTTGACGCCATCGTCATTGAGGAAATTAAGAACAACCGTCCTGTCCTCTATTGCGGACAGGACGTGACCGTCGGTCACGCCTTCGTGGTCGACGGCTACGACCCCGCCACCGGGATGCTCCACATCAACTGGGGATGGGGCGGTGCCGACGGCAACTACAACGGCGGATGGTATGCGAGCACCGCGCTCAACCCCACCGTCAGCCAGTCACACCACTTCAACAACCTGACCACCATTATTTATAATATAAAGAAAGGCGACGGCAACAACGCCGCTTGGTCACAGATTCACCTTACCGCCGACGGCGGACAGCCGGGTATCGGCAGCGACATGACCTCGCTTGCCCCGGGCAAGAAGTTCACCCTGCGTGCCGGCACGGTGCGCAACGTGAGCCACGACCGTTTCAGCGGCAAGATCGCCGTGGCACTCTATGATGCGGCCGGCACGTTCAAGACACTCCTCAGCTCCCCGCAGGGACTGAGCCTCGACGGTGTCACCCCGCTGTGGAACGGCTACATCGACTTCCGCAACTGCGAGCTGCCGTCGGTCGTGACCGTGGCCGAGGGCGACATGGTGCGCCTCGCCACCACAACCGATGACACCAACTGGCTCCCCGTGCCGGGCGAATTGCTGACCGTCAACGAGATTCCCGCCATGCGCACATCGGTCGAGACTTTTGCCGTCAACTTCCCCGCGTCGCTTTCGGGCGCGACTTTCAAGGGCGACAACTCGGTAATCCGAGGCTGGAACTACGCCTTCAGCGTCACCCCCGACAACGCCGCCGAGGATGTCATCACCGTCAAGGCCAACGGCCTGCTGCTCACCCCCGCCGCCAACACATTCAACTACTCGATTGACAACGTGCGCGAGGACCAGACAATCTCAGTCCTCGTCCAGAAGGCATCGGAAGTGAAGGCCAAGCGCAGCGTGTGGGTCGAGGAGGCCGGAACCCTCTCGTCGATTATCCCCGAGGATGAAACCGGCATGATTACTGACCTGACCCTGTTTGGCTCGATCGACGCGCGCGACTTCGACTATATGAGAGACAAGATGAACCTGAAGCGTCTTGACATCTCGTCGGTCTACATCGCCGCCAACGGTGCCAACCAAGCCAACGCCATACCCCGCGACGCCTTCAAGGGCAAATGGAGCCTCAGCGAGATTCTGCTCCCCCGCAACATCAACCGCATCAACAACGGCGCCTTCCGCCAGTGTGGCATAACCTCGCTCACGATTCCCGCCGGTGTCAGCACCTATGAATACAACGTGTTCCTCGGCTCCAACCGTCTGCGCGACTTGTGGGTGGGCCGTGAAAGAGCCGAGTTCATCAACTGGTGTGTGTTCTCGGGTGCAAGAACTGACCTGATGACCCTCCACGTTCCCAATCAGAACGCCGTCAACAACTACAGCGCCAAGGAATACTGGAAAGACATCAAAAACATCATCATCGACCCCATCCCCGCTCAGAGCGACTTCGCTTTTGCCGTGATGGAGAACGCCGAGGTGAAATTTGAGACTGAAACCACCGTCGGACGCTACCCCAAGGGGACAAATGTCACTTTCACAGCCGAGCACATCGCTGAAAACGACAACCGCATGGCCGTGTATGCCAACTCGACCCTTCTCACCCCCGACGCGCAGGGTGTCTACAGCACTACTATCAACAGCAACACCATCATCCACTTCGACCTGATAAAGCCGATGGAGACTGCCGCCTATGACTCACCTTGGCAGCTCACCAACACCGGCGGAACCGTGGGTCTGTTCACCGATGCCGTCAACGTAATCCCCGGCATCGAGTTCACAATCCGCGCCAACGCTTTCAACGTTCCCGCCGACGCTACCTCGATGTTCTGGGCAGCCGTGCTGACCGATGCCGACGGCAAAATCAAGGAGTTCATCTCTCCCGTCAGCACATGGGGAGGAGCCAAGGGCGACGGTCTGAAGATGAACGTGAAATGCTGTGTCAAGGAGTCCAATGTGCGCGAAGGAAACTTCATCCGTCTTGCCACATCGTTCAACAAAAAGACATGGGCCCTCGTCGGCGGACGCACCGACGACGTTATTGACCGCCTGCCCGCCCTCAATAACCAGACCCCCGTCTACAACATGACCTATACCGATGGCCTTGCCGACAAAGCCAACGTCTCGGGTGCCGTGGCAACCGCCGTTCACGGTCGCGACATCACCCTCAAGGTGACCCCCAAACAAGCCTCCCACATGATTAACGCTGTTGTCAACGGCGACACCATCGTCAAGGGCGCAAAGACGTTCAGCTACTCGTTCATCGCCAAGCAGGACATGAACTTCGACATCAACGTCTATCCCCCCGTATCACTCACCGAGGCTACAATCGTCCTCGCCGAGGGCGAACACCTCTATCTCTCGGGTTTCGAGGGTATTGACAACTGGGGCGAAATCAACTATGCCACAGCCGAGAAATACCGCAATATCCAGAAACTGACCATCAAAGGAAAGCTCGACTATTATGATTTCGGCCTGTTCCGCGATAATTACTGGATTGCAGCCAACATCCGTTTCCTCGACCTCTCCGAGGCCACTATCGTGCGCGACCGCGATAAAGACGCGCAACACGGATTTGACCACTATTTCCCCAGCTATGCGTTTTACAACGAACAGCTTAAAGGATGCTACATTGAGGAAATCATTCTGCCGCAAAGCGTTAAACAATTTGGACACGATGCTTTCAAAGGTTGTAGCCGATTGAAAGAGATTGAGCTGCCCGAAAGCCTCCGCAACTGGGGTGATATCGACGCGATTCGTGCTTCAACCGGCACCGTGATGATAAAGACCGGCAGCGGACTCGAAGATGACGTATTTTTGGGTTGTACCTCGCTTGAAACAATCTACCTCCCCTGTGTACCCGGAGAGGACGGTAACGTCGGCCACCTCTATTATAGCCAATATCACGCTTTAAAGACAGGTCTGCCCGACAATACCAAAGTCACTGTCGTTGTTCCCGCAGAGCATCTCCAGACCTATAAGACTCCTCATGTCGATACCGGATATTTCAGCAGAAACTGGTCCAACGGCTGGGAGGCAGGCGGTTTCAACATCGTGGGCGAATACCCTGTTTATTCTCTCGGCTATGACGCATCGCGCTGCTTTGTAACTGACAAGAACTTAAACGTTGACCGCGCTGCATCGTTCCTCAAAGACAATATCTCGCTTGAAAGCCTGACCCTCTCTGACAAACTTTATATAGGTGTGCTTTCCAAGGCCGAAGGCCGTCCCGAAGGTGTCGATACCTATAAGGAGGGTGTGAAAGTCAAGGTATATGACAACGGCAAACTCATGCCCGAGGATGCTGTCGGCAGCAACGGTGCTGTTTCTCTGACCTACTGGAACCCCAACAAGCACGCTGACAAGGCCGGCAACCACGACATCGATGTCATCTACCTCTATGACGTGACTTTCAACTGCATGTCTGACCAGTTTACGGTCAACATCCCCGAAATCCGCAACAATGAGGCCGAGAAGGGCGACGAGGCCACTCTCTTTGAAACACTGAACTACTACAACGCCTCGGCACCCGTCCTCGAAAATGTCACCGAAGACTCGGCTGTGAAATTCACACTCGGGTTCTCGACCGACAACAAGGACATCCAGCCCCGCGTGAAAATCGGCTCAGAGGTAATCGAACCCGACGAAGAAGGATTCTACACCCTCAATGTCACCGACGCCAACGTTACGGTCGACATCTATGCCGTTCCGTCAAACGGCGCGACACTGACCACCAGTGAAATCGTGTCGATCAACGCCACCGAGGCTGTCGAGGTTACCGACCTCGCCCTTGAAGGCGATATTGACAGCGAGACCCTCGCCACAGTCGTCAATGGTTTTGAATCACTCTCGTCGCTCGACCTGTCGGGCATGTCGAGCGAGATTCCCGCCGGAGCCTTTGAAGGAAAGACCACGCTGACCGAGGTCACCCTTCCCGAGGTTGAGACCATCGAGCCCAACACATTCAAGGATTGCGAGAGCCTGCAGACCGTGACCGTTCCCGAGACCGTGACCGCCATCGGCGAGGGTGCGTTCAGCGGATGTTCGTCGCTCGAATCAATCACGCTGACCGGCATCGACGCAATCGGCGCGAGCGCGTTCAGCGGATGCGACAACCTGACCACCATCACCATCAATCCCGCAAGCGGCTCGGCACCGGCAGCAATAAAGGGACGCAGCAATGCTCCCCGCGCGGCAGGATTTGACGAGGCTGCGTTTGAAGGCGTCAACCCCAACTGCCTCATCATCCTCGGCGAGGGTGTGGCCGTTCCCGCAACCACAGCCGGAAACTATCTGACCACCCGCGTCGGTGAAATTCCCGATGTCAACGAGGCCGGCGAAACAACCACCCGCCAAGGCCGCATCTATGAGTCGACAGGCGACATCTCGCTGCGCCCCGGCTATCCCTTCGCGACCGCCAACCGTTTCTCGATGATTGACGGCAACGCCATCAGCTATGTCGCCGAGGTGTCTTCCACCGCCAACGGATGGAACTCCCTCGTGGTTCCCTTCAACGTTGACAAAGTGACCTCGGGCAGCACCGAGCTCGTGGCCAAGACATCGCCTGAACAGGACAGCGAGGAGGCCGACTACATGGTTGCGTCGCTCGATGTCGAAAACAACCGCCTCGCCCTCACCAAGGGCATCAGCGCCAACGTTCCCTACCTCATCAAGCAGACCCACAGCAACACGACCCGTGAAATCACTTTCACAGCCGCTGACGTGACTGTCGAACCCACTCCCGAGACTATCTCAGTCAACGGTGCCGACTATTCGCTCGCTGCAACTTACAGCAACCGTCAGCTTCCGGGCGAGACAACCTATGTCCTCAACGCCGACGGAAACGCGTTTGAACTCGTAGCCGAAGAAGTCGAGCTTGATGCCGAAGGCAACGAAGAACCCGCAGTGACCGCAGTGAATCCGTGGGAAGTCTACGCTGTAAGCAACAAGGGACAGGGCCGCATTGAAATCGCCGTTGCAGGTGACGACACAACCACCGGAATCAGCGACATCGACGCAACGACCGAAGGTGTGTCGGTAACAACCGACGGCGGCAACCTTGTCATCTACTCTGACAAGGCAGTCGACGCGGCAGTCTACTATGTCGACGGCCGTCTCGTGGGCACCATCACCCTCAACCCGGGCCGCAACGTAATCACCGAGCTGCCCCGAGGCATCTACATCGTAGCCGGGTACAAGGTCGCTCTCTGATAGAAGACAATAACTAACCCTGATAACCGCGCCTGCTGGTCACAAGTGACCAGCAGGCGCTTTTTTACACCCCTCACGGCCACGATTCTACATTTTTCAGTATTTTTATATCAATTTTCTATTTGTTTTACAAAATTTGGTTATCTTTGCACAGCAAGACAAAACAATCAGTAACTTTTAACACAACCTTGCCAATGAGACAGCTTATCCAACGACTGTCGGTCGTTATGCTGTGTGCCGTATCGCTTACCGGCCTACAGGCCGAGCAACCGCACCGAAAGGGAAGAAATGTGCATGACACACAGTTTACCACGCCTCTGACACCCCGCGCCAACAGCAACCTGCAACGGGGGAAAGTGAAGAAAAACCACACACGGAGACTCGGTGCCGACAGGGTGGGCCTCAATGCGGCC